>JAYTOS010000293.1:0-3237 GCA_043747705.1 Bacteroidota bacterium | reverse complement strand
AATCTGATTCTGGCTAACCTTATAGCGGGCATTTTTGAATACTACCCCAGTAACGGTTAAGGATACTGCCATAAGGCCAACACCGATATACAAAAGCGGTTTACGACCTAAACGGTCTATCAGGAACATGGAAACAATGGTCATAATAACAAATACAACACCCAGCACAATTGCCTCCATAAAAGCAGCATCCCTTCCGCCACCAGCTGATTCAAATACCATGGGTGCATAATATAATATGGCATTAATACCCGAAAACTGCTGAAGGATACCCAGGCCGAAACCTATAATAAGTATCAGCTTCATCCTTTTAGTAAACAATTCTTTTATCTGTGCAGCGATACTCACTTTAGTATCTGTGAGCGTGGTTTTCTTTATTTCATCATACTCATTGCGGGCATAAACTTCCCCATCAATTTTTGTCAGTATCCTAATCGCTTTATTATCCTTACCATGCATTACCAGCCAGCGTGGACTTTCAGGGATAAATAAAACAGTTATAAAGTACAATATAGCAGGTGCTGTTTCCACACCCAGCATCCATCGCCAGTTAATTGAAGGGTCTAAAACTGATTTTAAAATAAAATAATTAGAAAAATAGGCTGCAGATAAACCAATCACTATTAACAGTTGATTGAAAGATACCAGCCAGCCTCTTTTTGTAGCCGGCGAAATTTCAGCTATATAAATGGGGGCCACCAATATGGCTATGCCCACACCCAATCCGCCAATAATTCTTCCGGCAATGAATACTTCAATACTATTTGCAAATGCACAAAGCACCCCTGTAGCTGCAAATAACAAAGCCGAGATAAGTAATGATGGCTTTCTTCCAATTTTATCACATAAAGGACCTGCTATAAGATTTCCAAAAATGGCACCCCATATTATACAGGAAACAGAAAAGCCAAGCATAAATGAACCATCCTGCAAACCGAATACTGACTTGTAAAATGGCACAGCACCTGAAATAACCGAGCCATCAAAGCCGAGTAAAAAGCCGCCAATTGCTGCAGTGAAGGCTATTGAGATAATATATACGTTGCTATTTTTCATTCAAGGAATTAGATAAAACGATTAATAATATTCTCTGTCCATTCCTGTCTGCCACTTTGCAAGACCGGTTCGCCTTTTTTAATGGCATAATCCCTCAATTCTTCTAATGACAGTTTACCTTCTTCGAATGCATTTCCCTCCATTGTATCGAATGAAACATATCGCTCCTTTCTGAATTTTTTATATACTGATTTGGTAAGAATATCCTCTGCTATTAATAATGCTCTTGCGAAAGTATCCATACCCCCTATGTGTGCATAGAAAAGATCTTCTGGGTCAGTAGAGTTTCGACGAATTTTAGCATCAAAATTTATTCCGCCACCGGCAAACCCGCCAGCTTCAAGTATGATGAGCATAGCTTCCACAATTTCATTAATATTATTCGGAAATTGATCTGTATCCCACCCATTTTGATAGTCCCCTCTGTTAGCATCTATACTTCCCAGCACATTAGCATCTGTGGCTACCTGCAATTCATGCGCAAATGTGTGGCCTGCCAATGTAGCATGGTTTACCTCTATATTCAATTTAAAATCATTCAGCAAATCGTACTGGCGTAAAAAGTTAATTACTGTTTCACTGTCATAATCATACTGATGCTTGCTTGGCTCACATGGCTTAGGTTCAATAAAAAAAGTTCCTTTGAACCCATTTTTCCTTGCATAATCTTTTGCTGTGTGAAGAAAACGTGCCAGGTGTTCTTTTTCCCTCTTCATATTTGTATTCAGAAGACTCATATAACCCTCTCTCCCTCCCCAGAAAACATAGTTTTCACCACCTAATGCGATAGTTGCATCCAATGCAGCCTTCACCTGTGCTGCACCATGTGCCAATACGTGAAAATCAGGATTTGTAGCGGCACCGTTCATATATCTTTTATGTGAAAATAAATTGGCAGTTCCCCATAACAGTTTTACTCCACTTTGCTTTTGCTTTTCTTCTGCATATTTCACTAATGTCTGCAAACGCCTTTCATTTTCAGCAATGTTATTTGTATAACTAACAATATCTACATCATGAAAACAATAATAAGATATTCCCAACTTTGTAATAAATTCAAAAGCTGCATCCATTTTATCTTTGGCACGTTGTACCGGATCAGCAGCAGTATCCCAGGGAAAAATATGTGTAGGTTCGCCGAAAGGGTCTGCGCCGTTACCACAGAATGAATGCCAGTATGCACAGGCAAAACGTAAATGTTCTTTCATACTTTTTTCGCCTACAATTTTATTTTCATCATACCAGCGAAAAGCTAAGGGGTTATCGGTGTCTTTTCCTTCAAATTTTACCTGGTTAATCTCTTTAAAATATTCTTTAGAACCAATAGTTACTATCATAAGGCCTGTTATTTTATAATTTCAATTACTTCTTGTATCTAATTCAGTTTTCCATGTATGAAAAACTGAATTTGCGGAAGAGGAAAAATATTTTCATCACATTGAAAATATTCAAGCACTTGACTGAACATCTTATTCTCCTTTTTTAATAGGTAATACGAATAGCTACAAAACCCTCCGGATTATATGCATTTGATCTATATATATTTTTGATTACCTCATCTGTATGTTCCCGCCATTTACCCGGCTGTTGTTCTGCCCATTGCAGATTTTTAGAAATGATAGGGGGTTCTGTTTCCGGATATTGTATAGATTCAATAACCTGTTCTGATTTGGCATCAAGAATGCAAGCTTTGATAAAAGAAGTTCCAATATCGATACCCAATAACAACATTGCAGAATTTGAAAATTTGAAATAATAGTTTCATAGCAGATTTTTCTTAAGAAAACCCCGGCTAGACAACCGGGGTATAATTGCTATGCTTGTTTTGTAATACCAGTTTTAATACCCAGAATTCTGTTTTAAAATATCACTGCCCACCAGGTCAATTTCAGCCTGGGGTATTGGTAACAGTTCATCCCTGCCTGCAATGAAATTTTTAAAAGCCAATGCAGATGCTGCGTCACCCCAACGAACCAAATCAGTAAACCTATCCCACCCCTCAGTTGCCAATTCAAGCCTTCGTTGAAGTTTAACATCTGCTAAAGTGTAAGAAGAAAGATTGTGAGATATATTGCCGTACGCCCTTGCAATAACCTGGTTTAAAGAAAGCAGTCCATTTCCACCAGCTCCCATAACAGCAGCTTCAGCATGCATTAACAATACATCTGAGTAACGAAAAAC
>JAYTOS010000292.1:0-7149 GCA_043747705.1 Bacteroidota bacterium | reverse complement strand
CTTTATCAGAATTGTTTTCAAACTCTTATCCGCAATATGTCAAAGAACTAAAATGTAATCAATTGAGTATCTTCACACTATAACAAGACGCTACTGATGTTGAATGTAAAGCTCAACCAATCATTTAACATTTAAAATTCAACATACAACATAATCACTTCGCATCAAACCATATCGGTGTTGCATCATCTGCAACAGCATTGTAGTTGATGAATAGTTCTTCGCCCTTTTTTATTATGCGAACTGTTTTAATGCTCATAAGGTTGGTACTAAAATCCATCTCATAATCACAATTGGCATTATAGGCATGATTATATAACGAAAGATAGCCTAAAGCAATACAGGCTTTTTTTCTTTTATCACCCCATTCAAAAATATAATCGAACAACAGGGTTTTCTCAACCAGCTTACGGTCTTTTTCGCTTAATACCAATACCGGGGAAATTTCAATAACAGTATTGGCAGGGATTTTTTCTGAGGCGAAAATGCCTCTCCCCCGCTCATCCGAAAGTGCCACAACTAAAATTGGTAGTATCATAATGCAGTGAAGGTAGCAGAAAGAAAGCTATGGATTGAATATCGAATATTGAAGTGCATTTCACCTCATCATTCAAAATTCTTTGTTCAATATTCGATATATGAGTAGGCATTTGCCTCCGGTAATTACTGATTTTTAATTACCAATTACTAATTAAATTGCAGTCATGTCACTCGAATTAGACCAACCCGGCATCTTTGAGCAGTTTGAGCAACTGATTTCCAAAGAAGATAAACTTGAGATCCGTGAGTTCCTGGATGATCAGAACATCAGTGATGTGGCTGACCTGATAAACGAATACCCGGAGTACGAAGCGCAGATCATTGCCAATATGACCATACACCGCGCTGCCAGTGTGTTTAAGATATTGGATATTTCGCAGCAAAAAAATATTGTTAAAGAGCTGCCCTCGGCAAAAACGGCTGAATTATTAAATGAGTTACCGGCAGATGACCGTACCGATTTTTTAGAAGAACTGCCCAAAGCGGCTATCCGCGACCTGATTAAACTGCTCGATCCCGAAGAAAGAAAGATTACCCTTTCCCTGCTGGGTTACCCGGAAGACAGTGTGGGCCGTTTGATGACACCGGATTACATATACGTTTATCTCCACAATACGGTCAGTGATGTTTTTGATACCATCCGTAAACATGCCAAGAACAGTGAGACCATTGATGTGATTTATGTGATTGATGCTAACGGTCAATTAATAGATGATATTCGTATCAGGGATGTAATCCTTGCAACGCCGGATAAAAGAGTAGATGAAATTATTGATGGGCGTTTTGTTTCCCTTGATGCACATGCTGACCAGGAGCATGCCAGCCAGGTATTTAAAATGAATAACCGTGTGGCCCTTCCGGTGGTGGATGATAACAATATCCTGCTCGGTATTGTAACCATCGATGATATGTTATGGGTGGCCAATGAAGAGTTCAGTGAAGACATGCAGAAGATGGGTGGTACCGAAGCATTGAATGAACCTTACCTGGATACTCCGCTACTCAAATTATTTCGTAAACGTATTGGCTGGCTCGTGGTTTTATTTTTGGGTGAAATGCTCACAGCCACCGCTATGGGTTATTTTGAAGATGAGATAGCCAAAGCAATTGTACTTACCTTATTTATACCCTTAATTATTTCGAGCGGCGGTAATAGCGGTTCGCAGGCTTCCACCCTGATTATACAAGCGATGGCGGTTAGAGAAATTACCGTGGCAGACTGGTGGCGGGTTCTCCGAAGAGAACTAACCAGCGGGTTATTACTGGGTACAGTGCTGGGTACGATCGGATTTACCCGCGTAGTGTTATGGCACTCCATTGTACCAAAACTCTATGGAGAAAATTGGATGATGATAGCAACAACCGTGGGGTTTTCTTTGGTAGGCGTTGTATTGTGGGGAACTTTAGCAGGCTCTATGTTACCCATCCTGCTTAAAAAACTCGGTGCCGATCCAGCCGTATCCTCCGCTCCTTTCGTGGCAACATTGGTTGACGTAACGGGTTTGATCATTTATTTCAGTGTAGCATCTTTATTCATTTTATAGGCGTAGTATTTGTTAGCTGTGGTTGAGATGCGAGAATCTTTGTATAAAAAATTATAATTTTTGCTGTAATTTTTCTTTTACATCTGTTTCCCATTCGTTTTTTAAAATACTCAGCACAATACTATCCCTTCGGTTTCCGTCGGCCTTAAGGGTATTGCTTCTTAAAATACCTTCTTCTACACAACCGATACTTTTCATCGCTGCTATGCTTCTTGCATTAGTATTATCTGCCCTGAACTCCACCCGTTCCATACCCATTTGTTCAAAAGCAAATTGCAGTAACAAAAATTTGCAATGCTTATTCAATCCCGTGCCCTGAAATTTTTTGCCATACCAGGTATACCCCAATTGTAAAGTTTTATTAGTAAGCTGGATATCATAAAAACGGGTGCAACCCGCAAATTCCTGCAAACGCTTGTCAAAAACAATAAAAGGGTATTCTTTACCCATTTCCCTGCCCGTTAACGCACTATTTATATAATTTTTTAGATTTTCTTCACCGGCAACTGCCACTAAAGAATATTTCCATAGGTCGGGCTCCTGCAAGGAAAATAACAGCAAATTATTGCAGTCTTCCGCCTGCAAAGGCCGCAATAAAACGCAGTTATCCTGCAATAAGTAATCGTTTTGGAAATCAAATACAAAGTTCATTTCAACAATTATATTTTTTAAAACTGTTTAATCGTTTAAATACCACGTGCTTTTGTGCAAAATAAGTAATCTTGCCATTAATTTAATCTGATAAACTGTAAGTCAATATGTGTGGAATTGTAGGTTATACCGGTCCAAGGGAAGCATATCCCGTAATCATTAAAGGTTTAAAACGTTTGGAATACCGCGGATACGATAGTTCCGGGGTGGCTTTACTGAATGAAGGGAAGCTGAATGTTTACAAAAAGAAAGGTAAGGTAGCCGAACTGGAAGAAAGTGTATTGGGTAAAGACCTGCACGGGCATATTGGTATAGGGCACACGAGATGGGCCACGCATGGTGAACCCAGTGATAGAAATGCGCATCCGCATCAATCGCAAAGTGGCGAGTTGTCTATGATACATAATGGTATCATAGAAAATTATGTACAGATCAAAAATGAGTTACTCTCAAAAGGGTACCACTTTACCAGTGATACAGATACCGAAGTTCTTCTGAACTTTATTGAAGACATCAAAAAAAATAACAGCTGTTCTGTGGAAGAGGCGCTTCGTATTGCCCTTAAACGCATAGTGGGTGCGTATTGCATCCTCTTGATTTCTAATGAAGATCCGGATACTATCATCGCTGCCAGAAAAGGAAGTCCATTGGTTATTGGCATAGGCAAAGGTGAACATTTTTTAGCCAGTGATGCCTCCCCCATTATTGAATACACCAAAGAAGTGGTATATGTAAACGATTATGAAATAGCCATTGTTCGCCCGGATGAATTGATTTTAAAAAACCTGGGTAACGAAAAACAAACCCCTTTCATTACCAAATTAGATATGGAACTGGCCGCTATTGAAAAAGGTGGTTACCCGCATTTTATGCTGAAAGAAATACATGAACAGCCGGAAACTATTTTCGACTGTTTACGGGGAAGGCTTCTTACTTCGAGCGGCCAGATAATGATGGGCGGCATTGAAAATAACCTGGAGGCATTTATAAAAGCACCGCGTATTATCATCGTTGCATGCGGCACCAGTTGGCATGCAGGGCTTATTGCCGAATACATGATTGAAGAATTGTGCCGTATACCGGTAGAAGTAGAATATGCATCCGAATTCCGTTATAGGAACCCGGTAATTCATCAGGGAGATGTGATCATTGCCATATCACAAAGTGGCGAAACAGCCGATACCCTGGTAGCACTTGAGAGTGCTAAAGAAAAAGGGGCATTCATTTTTGGCGTAGTAAATGCCGTTGGCAGTAGTATTGCCCGGCTAAGCCATGCGGGTGCATACACACACTCCGGCCATGAAATTGGTGTAGCCAGCACCAAAGCATTTACCGGACAGTTGGCTGTACTCACCATGATGGCTTTAAAAATAGGCTATGCGAAAGGAACCATTGATGAAACACGTTATATGCAACTGATGCAGGAGCTGGAAGCTATTCCGGAAAAAGTAAAAGAAATATTAAAGGATACAACAAACATAGAGCGCATCGCAATAAAATATAAAGATGCAACTGATTTTCTTTTCCTTGGGCGTGGGTATAATTTCCCGGTAGCATTAGAAGGTGCTTTAAAATTAAAAGAGATCTCTTATATACATGCCGAAGGTTACCCTGCCGCTGAAATGAAACATGGACCCATTGCACTGGTAGATGAAAAATTACCTGTAGTATTTGTAGCCACTAAAGATTCTTATTACCAGAAGATCGTATCCAACGTACAGGAGATTAAAGCCAGAAAAGGAAAAGTAATTGCCGTTGCAACAGCCGGCGACGAAATCATACCCGGCATGGCAGATGATGTAATGCTTGTACCGGATGCTGATGAAGTAATTGCTCCCTTATTAAGCGTTATCCCTTTACAATTATTAAGTTATTATGTTGGGCTTGCCAAAGGGCTGGACGTGGATAAACCCCGCAACCTGGCGAAGAGTGTTACTGTTGAATAATTAATCGTGAGTAGTGAATCGTGAGTGGTGAGTAGATCGGAAAGACTCTTGATATAGCTCCTACTCAATACTCGCAATTCACGATTCCCCCCTTCCATTTTTAACATAAACAGCTATGCATGTCTAAAAATATCATCTATAAAACACCACTTGCTGCCTTAGGTTACCATTTTATTAAAGGAGAGGATTTACCAAAAGGCAAGGATGAGTTTTACCTGCGGGATATGCAGATCACAAACGGCATTACTTATCGTCGCTTATCTGCTTATGAAATAGAAATGCTGGTACGTAACGGTAATACAAGTGATGACTGGAATAATATCCTCGTATCAAACGCATTCAATCCTGAGTTGGTAAAAAACTGTAAATTTTATGGGCTGGTACGTATAGGAAAACTGGAACCTTTTTGTATGGGCTTCAGCGACCTGAAAGCACCGGTAGGCTTATATAATTCTACCATTATCAGCTGTGATTTTGGCGATAATGTGGTGATTGATAATGTTAACTACCTATCTCATTATATAATAGGAAGTGAAGTAATCATTACCAATGTTAATGAACTGGTTACTACCAACCACGCCAAATTCGGGAACGGTATTTTAAAACAGGGTGAAGACGAAGAAGTACGCACCTGGATGGAAATATGCAATGAAAATACTGGGCGCCGCGTAATGCCTTTTAACGGAATGCTGCCTGGTGATGCGTATTTATGGAGCCGGTATAGAAATGATAATGTACTGCAGGAAAAATTTAAATGGCTAACCGAACAAAAATTTGATAACAGGCGCGGCTATTACGGTAAAATAGGCGACAGAACCGTAATTAAAAACTGTAAAATCATTAAAGATGTATGGGTAGGAACGGATGCTTATTTTAAAGGTGCCAATAAACTCAAGAACCTTACTGTAAATTCAGGTGAAGAAGGACGAACACAAATTGGTGAGGGCTGTGAGGTTGTAAACGGCATCATCGGTTTTGGTTGCCGGATGTTTTATGGCGTTAAAGCTGTTCGCTTTATCATGGCATCGCATTCGCAATTGAAATACGGTGCAAGGCTTATCAATTCTTATCTGGGTAATAATGCCACCATTTCCTGTTGTGAAGTTTTGAATTCACTTATTTTTCCTGCACATGAGCAGCACCACAATAATTCTTTTTTATGCGCGGCACTGGTAATGGGACAAAGTAATATTGCCGCAGGTGCCACCATAGGTTCTAACCATAACAGTCGGGGTGCAGATGGTGAGGTTATTTTAGGGCGTGGTTTCTGGCCGGGGCTTTGTGTTAGTTTAAAACACAATTCAAAGTTTGCCAGTTTCAGCATTTTAACCAAGGGCGATTATCCCGCTGAGCTAAATATACCTATCCCATTTTCATTGATCACGAATGACGTAAGCAAAGACCAGCTTACCATTATGCCAGGCTATTGGTTCTTATACAATATGTATGCTCTGGCCCGTAACTCATGGAAATCTGTTAACAGGGATAAACGCACCGAAAGGATACAATATATAGAATACGATTACCTCGCTCCTGATACCATTAATGAACTGTTTACTTCTTTGCAACTGATGGAAACAGCCACCGGCAAAGCGTACGCGAAAGCTGATACAGCAAATAAAAAAAGTACTGATAACAATGCAACAGGAAAACAGTTATTAAAAAGCGGTAACACGGTCGTTAACGAATTAGAGATTATTGCCAACGATATTGAAAACAGTAAAAGAAAAACAATACTGATAAAAGTATTACCCGCCTACCGGATTTTTGAAGAAGTGATCGTTTATTATGGCATGATGCAGTTATTGCAGTTGCTTAACGAAAACGCATTCAAAACTTTTGAAGAATTGACAGCAGCACTGCCCGCAAAACCAACACGCACCGAATGGGTAAATATCGGCGGCCAGTTAATGCCCGCGGAAGAAGTTAATACACTGAAAGAAAAGATAAAAACAGGAAAGATAAAAACATGGGATGGAGTACATGAATACTATCAGGCGCAGGGAGAAAAATACCCGCAACAAAAAATAAAACACGCATTGGCTTCATTATCTGAGATAACAGGAATTTCACTGAAAAAAATGACCCCATCGCAATTTTCCAGCCTGCTTAATTCCATTATCGTTACCAAAGAATGGATGACCAAAGGCATATATGATTCCAGGGCGAAAGATTATACTAACCCTTACAGGAAAATGGTCTATGAAAGTATCCCGGAAATGAATGAGGTGGTAGGAAAACTGGAAGATAATAGCTTTATCAAACAAGAGGTAGCAGAACTGCAGTCTTTCAAAAAAGACATCATTTCACTTAAAAAACGCTTTAAACTTAAAACCTGAGTTGCACGCTTAATGCTTAACGCCAAATGCTCAACGCAGAATTGGTTTCGCGTTGAGCGTTTGGCGTTAAGCATTAAGCTTTAAGCATTTAAAACCGTAAGCCAAGTCCCAACTGTATCTGTTGGTTTG
>JAYTOS010000291.1:0-10114 GCA_043747705.1 Bacteroidota bacterium | reverse complement strand
TTATTTGTTTTTTGAAATAAAAGATTGCTGCTGGCCATATCAGAAATATTCCCTATCCCGGTTAATGCATGGCCAATGGGCTCGGCTTCTAATAATGGCCAGTTGATTTTATACAACGCCGAAAACTTTTTACCAAGTGATGCCCCGCAACTTACCATCAATTCACCATTCTCATCCACCGAAGCACCATTGGAAGAAAATCCTTCGGGCAGGTTTTTAATCGTGCCCACATAATCGCATTTTTTGCTTGGCAGACTGATTTTGAAAATATGATTATGTACGGTTATAAGGTATAAATTACCATTTACATCACCTACCATATCTCCACCCCATGAAGTGCAACTGGAGCGTACCAAAACCTGATTTTTAGGGTTGTCAATCAACACCCCTAAATCCTGGATGGTAGGTGTTTCCTGGGTACTGAATTTTATCAGGTGCTCACCATCATTTGAAAGTGCATAGCCAAACCCATCTGAGCCAATGGTCATACGGGTTATTTGATTGGCCACATCTTCTTTATTATGCAGCAGTTTAAGGGATTGGTTTTCGAGGTAAGTGAAGGAAGGATTGGATTCTTTCATATCCAGGTACCTTAATTCAGATAATTGCAGGGGAATGTAAAACAAACGGTTGCTTTTATAATCATAGGCCATACACGCAACCGATCCACCCATGGGCATCTTTAATGAATCTTCCGGACGTTCATCCCGGTGAGATTGATAGGGGAGGTACCCATTGTTCCTCACCGAACAACTTTTTTTAGGTTCATAAATATCCTGTAATGATTTACCGGCATTGATATCAATTGATTCAATGTGGTTATATAACAGCGGTGAATTGCTGCCCGAAGAAATAATAAAAGTCTTTTTAGAAACCTGGAATGCACCGGAATTTTGTTGCTGCTGAGAACTGGTCGCCTGTTGCGAAAATGTGATTGCTCCGATACAGCAAAATAACAAAGTAGCAATACTTTTCATATAGTAGCAGTTGATTAATTAATTGATTGGGTAGTTTTGGTTTCACTAAGATAGGTACGATAAAAATATGCTTTTTTATAATAATTAGACTAAAAAAATAGCCTGTCTTTCATAATTTTGAATGGAAATGATCAAACACTGTCAATACTGCCGGTGGCATACTGTTAAACGATACAACATGAAAAAAGTACTGCTGTTTTTTTTCGCCTGTTTTCTTTTACTTACTATACAGGCACAAACACCCATAAATGCAATTGATAAAATACTCAGTATTACAAACATGGATTATGATATGGGCCGTATCAGTGCCGGTAAGCCGCTGGAATATAACCTTGTTATAAAAAATATCGGCACAGACACAGTTGTGCTGCAGGATGTAAAGGCCGGTTGTGGTTGTACTACACCAAAATTCAGGGCCGGGGAGAAAATAATACCTGGTAAATCTACTTTTATCACATTGGGTTTTAATGGTGGTGCTAATGGCGAGTTCTCCAAGTTTGCAGATATCTTTTTTAGCGGTGGCCTTTCGAGGCAGGTAAAATTTTATGGATTTGCGGTAGCAGATTCTACCGTTGTTCCTAAACCAGCAATCGCGAATAATAAATGATCAAACCGGAATAAAAGCAGATGAGCATACTTGAAAAAGTAGACCATCCCCATAAAAAAAACCATCCGTTTTTGTCGGATGGCTTTAGAGTTTTGTATTTCCGCGTTTAAAACCGATCAAGTTTTGAGAAGAAAAAATCGCCCTCAATTGCGGCGTTTTCGTCACTGTCACTACCATGAACTGCGTTCTCACCTACAGAAGCTGCAAATAATTTACGGATAGTACCATCTTCTGCCTGGGCAGGATTGGTGGCGCCGATCAGCTTCCTGAAATCAGCTACGGCATTTGCTTTTTCTAAAATAGCCGCTACAATAGGCCCACTGCTCATAAATTCAACCAATTCGCCATAAAAAGGTCTTTCCCGGTGCACATCGTAAAATAAACCCGCCTGTTCTTCGGTCAATTGGGTCCATTTCAAGGCTTTTACGGTAAACCCAGCCTTAATAATTTGGTCTAAAATAGCTCCCGTATGGCCTTTTTTGGTCGCATCCGGCTTGATCATAGTAAATGTTCTGTTATTCATAAAATGTATAAAATTTCGGCGGCGAAAGTAAGCATTAACCAACCGTTTTATGGATAATAAGCAGTGTATTTTGTTAAAGACGATAAATTGATTTGATAGAATAGCAGGGAAACCGCAATTTTGCCGGCCTATATGCAGCCAATCGAATTATTTTATCCTCAACTGGATTCCCCCGCTAAAGTGGTTATTACCATGCACCAAAAACCGGATGGGGATGCGATGGGCTCCGCTTTAGGGTTATATCATTTTTTACGGTCATTAGGTCATGAGGCGACCGTTATTTCACCCACCAATTGGGCCGATTTTCTTGATTGGATGCCCGGCATAAAGCAGGTGATCGATTTTGAGCACCAACGGGAAAAAGCCAAAAATATCATCAGCAATGCAGAAATTATATTCTGCCTCGATTTTAATATCCTGCACCGTACAAAGCACATGGAACAGCCATTGACTGATGCTGCCTGTACAAAAATATTGATTGACCACCATGAGCAACCGCAGGAATCGGCTTTCTCCTATGGTATCAGTGATACGTCTAAAAGCTCTACCTGTGAAATGGTATATGATTTTATTATCAATTCCGGCCATGCTGGTTCACTCTCGGTAGATATGGCAGAATGCCTGTATACAGGTGTAATGACCGATACCGGTTCTTTCCGTTTTCCAGCCACAACTGCTTCCGTTCATAGAATGGTAGCCAGTTTGAAGGATGTTGGATTAAGGCATACCAAAGTACACGAGCATATTTATGACAATTTTCTTGAGAATCGTTTGCGGTTTATCGGGTATGCGTTGGTGAACAGGATGGAGGTTTTGTATGAATATAATACCGCATTGATGTATATTACCAGGGCCGATTTGCAGAAATACAATATCAAAACCGGCGATACGGAAGGGCTGGTTAATTATTTACTGACGATACAGGGCATTAAATTCGGCGCGTTGGTGATAGACAGGGACGAAGAACGTAAATGGAGTTTCCGGAGTAAAGGAGCTTTCGATGTAAATACATTTGCACGTAAACATTTTGAAGGAGGAGGCCATGCGAATGCTGCCGGTGGACGGAGCAGTGAGGGTTTAGACGCAACAATAAAACATTTTAAACAAGTTATACAGGAATATCAAATTCAACTACAATAAAAAAATGATGAGAACAACCACTACGCTTTTATTAGCGATCGTATTGCTTGCAAGCTGTAATCAATACCAGAAAACCCCTTCCGGTCTTTCCTATAAGATTGTGAAAGGCGGAAGTAATGAAAAATTAAAACAGGGACAGTTTGTAAAGTTCAATATTGAATACAAGGTTCCACCTAAGGATTCAGTATTAACAAGTTCTTTCGGCCATATCCCTGCCTATCTTGTTGTTGATACAATGAGGCCCAGCAAACATAGCTTCCTTGAAATCATTACACAGTGTGCGGTAGGCGATAAGATCGATTTTGTGATGAGTGTTGATACCCTGAAAAAACTGGGTATGATCGAGTACAACAATATTTTCCATGCCAGGGATATGATCAAAGGCAGGGTAGAAATAGTAAAGGTTTTTACAAAACAGGAAGAAGCAACTGCTGATCTGCAAAAGGAAATGGATACTGAAAAAGCAGCCGAGATCAAAACTATACAGGTATTCACGGCTAAAGCGGGCATCAAAACCCAATCTACTGCCTCCGGTTCTTTGGTAGAGATAGAAAATGCAGGGGATGCGGTAAAAGCCGATTCCGGCAAAGTTGCCAAGCTATTGTATAAAGGCTCTATAATTGGTGGAAAGACCTTCGATAGCAACATGGTTAAAAACAGCCCTAATAACCAGCTATTAAGTGTAAATATAGGATCAGCAGGTACCGGTGCCGTGATTAAAGGACTTGATGAGGGTTTACGTTTTTTTGGAAAAGGTGGTAAAGGAAAGATTTATATCCCTGCAATGCTGGGTTATGGTCAGAATGGTCAGCCCCCGGTAATACCTGCCTATTCCAATCTTGTATTTGAGATTGAAGTAGTGGATGTTACCACTGCAGCTCCGCCAGCACCAACGCCTCAGCCTGTTATGCCGGGACAGAGGAAGTAAGTTATAGTTAAGGACACTCTAAAAGTCAAAAGTAAAAAGTCAAAAATGATCATGTCATTTTTGACTTTTTACTTTTGACTTTTAATTTTGCCCCTACCTCAAATACTGAGTTAAAGTAACCGCTTCCACTGCTTCCCTCACATCATGCACCCGCAGTATAGACGCGCCTTTGAGTAAACCTGCTGTATGCAGTACCGTACTGCCATTTAATGCTTCTTCGGCGGTAATACCGAGTGTTTTGTAAATAGTGGATTTTCTTGAAATGCCTAACAGCAGAGGTCTTTTCAATAGCTGAAAGACTTCCAGATTTTTTAATAATTCAAAATTATGTGCACTGTTCTTACTGAACCCGAAACCGGGGTCAATAATAATATCGCTAATGCCTGCATCCGTAAAGGTTGCTATTTTATGAATAAAATAATCCAGAACTTCCTGAGTAATATTTTCATAAGCAGGGCTCTCGTGCATGGTTTCCACCGTGCCTTTCACATGCATGCAGACATATGGCACTTGTAAGGAGGCAACAGTAGCAGGCATAGCCGGATCAAAACTGCCACCGCTGATATCATTTACCAGGCTGGCCCCATGTGCCACCGCTTCCCGGGCAACTTTGGAATAATAAGTATCTATTGAAATGAAACACTCCGGAAATTGTTGGTTAATGGCTTCTATGGCGGGTAATACTCTTTTTAATTCTTCCTCTTGATTCAGGGTAGCACTGCCGGGACGGGTGCTTTGCCCGCCAATATCCAATAGGGTGGCACCTTCCCCTAACATAATCCCTGCTTTTTGCAGTGCCCCGTCAACCGATTGTTGCCTGCTACCACTATAAAAGGAATCGGGCGTAGCATTGATAATGCCCATTACAACGGGCCTGTTAATCAATAATAATCTCCCTTTACAATTAAGCGTAAACATTTCTATAATTCATTTTCAAATTTTCAAATTTTCAAATTTCGCATTTCCCTATCTTGCATACACTTCAAAGATATTACCAAAGCACTAAAGCATTCAGTTAATAATGACTAATACGAATCAACAATACGACCTGGCAATCGGGCAATGCAGGGATATATTCATAAAAAAAACAAAGGATTACGGCACTGCATGGCGGGTGTTGCGAACGATATCTGTGGTTGACCAGATATTTATCAAAGCCCTGCGCATACGCACCATACAGGACCTGAATACACAGAAAATAAGCGACGATATTCCTTCTGAATTTAAAGGCATTGTAAATTATGCAGTGATTGGTTTGATGCAATTGGAACTGCGCCAACCTATGGTAGAAGAATTACCGGTAGAACAGGTAGATACTTTATATCATAAGTATATTGAATTTGCCAAATCTACCATGCTGGATAAGAACCATGATTACGGAGAAGCCTGGCGTGAAATGAGCCAGGAAAGTTTTGCCGATCTTATATTGATGAAACTGATGCGTATCAAACAGATTATAACCAATGATGGCAAAACACTGATCAGCGAAGGCATTGATGCCAATTATGTGGATATCATCAATTATTCCGTTTTTGCATTGGTGTTGATGGAAGAGGGGAAACATTAAAATACATTATTTCTGTTGATCGCTGAACTAAGTGTTTCGAAGCTTTGTTTTTCACGCAAAGACGCGTACGCAGCAAAGTCGCAAAGATATGTCTGTCGTCTTATTTTCATTCTTCGCCGTTGTTGGTCGTCTGACCAACAACACTACGATATAATAATTTTTTTTTTAACCAATAGGCTTTTATGAAAAACTTACTCCTCATCATACGCTGGACCGTTGGCTTGTTATTTATTTTTTCAGGCCTGATCAAAGCCAATGATCCACTGGGTCTCAGTTATAAAATGCAGGAGTTTTTCGAAGTATGGTCATGGAATGGTCTACATGATTATACCCTGGCCATGGCTATGCTCATGAATATTTTTGAAGTGCTGGCTGGTGTGGCAGTAATTATTGGCTGGCGGATGAAACTATTCAGCTGGCTGCTTCTTATCCTGATCATCTTTTTTACGTTTTTAACCGGCTACGCCTTGTTTTCAGGAAAGATAAAAACCTGTGGTTGTTTTGGCGATTGTCTTCCATTAACGCCAGCCCAGTCGTTTGGTAAAGATTTGGTATTGCTGGTATTAATATTGGTCTTGTTTGTTTTCAACCATAAAATACATTCCGCGCTTAAGGCTTCTGTGGCCATAATTGTATTGTTATTAGTGACCACAGCAACAATTTTTGGGCAGTTCTATGTGTTAAAACACCTTCCCTTTGTTGATTGCCTGCCTTATAAAAAAGGGAACAATATTACTGAACAGATGAAGATGCCCGCACGTGCCATAAGGGATAGTTTTTCAATCATTTTTACGTATAAAAAAAATGGAAAGCAACTGGAATTTGACCAGGAAAACTTCCCTGTAGATTTCGATACAAGTTATCAATATATCAACCGCCAGGATAAACTGGTAAGAAAAGGGAATGGGCTACAACCAAAAATTGTTGATTTTTCTTTGCAAACACTGAATGGGATTGATACAACGGGTGATATTTTTCATCAACCTAAACCCTATATTCTGGTGATGGCAAAAGATATGAACCATACGGAAGTGTGGATGAATGGGTTTGAAAATATTGTAAAAGCAGCGGGCCGGAAAAATATGCCGGTATTCATAGTTACGTCTGATGCCGGCAAAGCTGAAACGCTATTTAAAAACACAACCATTTTAAAATGCGATGCAACTGTTTTAAAAACTGCCGCAAGAGCAACGCCAACTTATTTCCTAATGCAGCAGGCGGATGTAGTAGACAAATTAAGTTATGTGGATAGTGATATTATGATAAACCGGATCTTACATTGGCAATAAAATATAAATTTACTTACATAAGTAAACGCTAAACCGCAAACCATGCTTCGTTTCATCACCAGAAAAATACTTTACGGCTTATTGGTACTGGTAGGGGTAGTGGTGATGGTATTTTTTTTATTCCAGGGCTTTGGGGATCCTGCAAGACTGGTACTCGGGCAATCAGGTGATAGTACTACTATAAAAAATATCCGTAAGGAACTGGCATTGGATCAACCTAAATGGAAGCAGTTTTTGTTATACCTGAATGATGTCTCGCCTATTTCGGTTCACACAAAAGAAGATATTCAGAAAAAACAACTCAAAGGTTTTTTTATCGGGGGCAATTCTAAATTCGGTATCAAGGTTCCTTTTTTGCGCCGTTCTTACCAAACTAAAAAAGATGTAGGCGATGTACTCCTTGAGGCATTGCCAGGCACCCTGATACTCGCTTTGGCAGCCATGCTGATTGCGACAGTCATTGGCATTTTATTAGGTGTTCTGGCAGCAGTAAAACAAAATACATGGATGGATACCGGTTCTATTTTTGTAAGCGTGTTAGGTATTTCTGCGCCTTCTTTTTTTATGGGTATTGTATTGGCCTATTTGTTTGGGTTTGTATTTAGTCAATACACAGGGTTACACATGACAGGAAGTTTATTTGATATAGACCCATTCACCGGTAAAAACCTGCAACTAAAAAATCTAATCCTTCCGGCGATTACTTTGGGAATAAGGCCCATGGCCATCATCACCCAATTAACACGAAGTGCTATGTTGGATGTATTGGACCAGGATTATATCCGTACCGCCTATGCAAAAGGGCTGAGTAAAAAAGCAGTGATTTTCCGCCATGCATTACGCAATGCACTTAACCCGGTGATTACCGCTATTACGGGTTGGTTTGCAGAATTACTGGCAGGTGCTTTTTTTGTAGAATATATTTTCGGCTGGAAAGGAATTGGAAAAGTGACCGTAGATGCTTTGGAAAAATTAGATTTCCCGGTCGTTATGGGCAGTGTATTAATTACCGCAACCTTTTTTATTGTCGTAAACATATTGGCTGATGTATTGTATGGAATAGTTGACCCGAGAGTAAGTGTAAAATAATTTGTTAGCGGCACAATATTAAATGCGAGAGATTTCAATAAGAGAAAAACGAAGAAAAAGAGGGATAATGGCTATTTGATAATCACCTCACTGATTACTTTTTCTCCAAATGCCTCATTCACCCTGTCTATTATTTGCTGCTTTTGATACATGAGTTCATTCTTCAAAGGTCCTACAGTTGTGGTGATAAATAATTTCTGGTTAATAATCTGTATCTTATCCGTGTATTTGGCAATGGTCTTGCCCATCAGTTGTTCCCATATTTCTTCAATCTGCACGGCACGTATACCATTACGGAGGTGGCTCTTGTGGAGAAACCCTTTGATCGCATCGCCAATATGAAATTCGGACATGTTGTAAAGTTAAGAATTAGGCGTTAGAAGTCCCGTGTTATTATGCCTGAAATTTTAGGCCCCATTGCTGACTTTCTACTCATCACTTTCAGCTGAGTTCAATCAGCTGGTACGTAACATCAATTTCACGTAACTGCAACCGGAGTCTGTCGGCATGCGTATCTGTAATAAATACCTGCCCGTCACTTTCTGTACAAACCCAGTGTAATAGTTGAAACATTCTTTGCTCGTCTAATTTTTCAAATACATCATCCAGCAACAAAATAGGCGTGAAGCCTTTTTTATCTTTTAATACCTGCCACTCGGCAAGTTTTAACGCAAAGAGTAAACTTTTTCTTTGCCCTTGCGAAGCCTCTGTTTTAAACGCGGCAGTTTCCATGAAAAATAAAATATCGTCTTTATGTATGCCGGCTGTTGTTCTTTGTAACATAAAATCTTTTTGCCGGGTAGCCTGTAACAGCTGGTCAAAATTATCCTGCAATAACTGGCTTTCATATTGAAGGATAAGCCCGTCGTCTTTTCCTGCGATCCTTTTATAAATAGACGAAGTGAGTATCAGAAAATCTACCAGGAATTCTTTTCTTTCGGTGAAGATGGCATTACCGCTTTGGCTTAACTGTTCATTCAATACCTGTAATAACGATTCATCTGTTTTACCAGATTCGGCAGATTGTTTTAGAAGGCTGTTTCGATGCTGTAAAATTTTAGTGTAACGGATCAACTGATGCAGGTATGCTTTATTGATTTGTGAAAGAAGGGTGTCTATGAATTTCCTTCTTTCTTCACTGCCGCCGGTAATCAGTACAATATCATCAGGCGCAATCATCACACAGGGAAGCTTTCCGATATGGTCGGAGAATTTTTTATACTCATCATTATTCAACACCAGTTCTTTGCGGTTGTTCTCGCGCAAAATGCAGGTCAATTGCTGGGGTTCATCATTTAATTGATAATTTCCTTCGAGCCGCATACCTGCAAGACCATGGTATACATTCTGGCTATCGGGCCTTGAAAAATAACTTCGTGAAAAACTCAGGTAATATACCGCATCCAGCAGGTTGGTCTTGCCTGTACCATTGATGCCACAAATGCCCACGATCCTTTCTGTAAAAGAAAAATTTTGCTGCACATAATTGCGGAACTGTACCAACGATATAGATTGAAGCCTGAGCATTTGGCGGGCAAATTAAACCAGAACGGCCTTAATAATTCAGTTAGAGTATGGGAGAAAGCATTTATTTTTATTAAAAATTCGGTTTTGAAGACGATACTATCCGAGCAACAACTGGCACTTACCGTAAAAAGGCTGGCACACCAGATACTGGAAAATAACTTACAACTCGCCGATACTGTCATTATCGGGCTGCAACCCCGTGGTATTTTCCTGAGCGACCGTATCGTAAATGAACTGAAAAAACTGGTAGAACCCGGATTGATCCGCTATGGTAAACTGGATATCACTTTTTACAGGGATGATGTGCGTAAAAGCCTGCATATTGCCAATGCCACCGATATTCCTTTCAGTATTGAGAACAAAAAAGTGGTACTGATAGACGATGTATTGTACACCGGCCGAACTATCAGGGCCGCTTTAGATGCCTTACTCGATTTTGGACGGCCCTCCAAAGTATCGCTTTGTGT
>JAYTOS010000290.1:0-5476 GCA_043747705.1 Bacteroidota bacterium | reverse complement strand
AAAGATAAAAATGAATTTGAAACACTTTTTTATGATAAGGAATCCGGTATGCTTAATATGATTTGTAAGAACTGTGAAGCGGATAAGAAAAAATCAGTAACCGTATGGTCGTTCAATCCTAAAGAAAACAAATACCAACCCGGGACTTTTTCCATTGATGTGGCACCCATTGCCAATAAAATGAGTTTGGATAAACTTAAGTTTAAATGTTCGGCAGCCGCCATTAACCCGCTAACGAATGAGCTTTTTATCCTTTCATCTGTAAACAAAGCATTGATCATCGCAGATAAAGCTGGCAATACAAAAGAAGTGTATCCATTAGATCCCTCTATTTATAAACAACCAGAGGGCATCGCATTTACACCGGCAGGAGACCTGCTTATCTCCAACGAATCCCACAAAACAGGCTTCGCAAACATTCTTGTTTTTAAAATTCAAAAAGGATTATAAGTGAAAAAGTCAGTTATCATTATCGTTTGTCTTTTATTCTTAACTGGATACGGTATTGCGCAGAAAGATTCTGTACAGGCCAGGATTATTTTAATTGGCGATGCCGGTTCTTTAAAAAATGGCAAACACCCGGTTGTCAATGGCGTTAGAAAAACAATCCAACTGGATAGTTTAACTACCATCCTTTATTTGGGTGATAACTTATATACTTACGGCCTCCCCGATGATGCGTATAGCGAATATAATACCGCAACGGCAATCTTGGATTCACAAATAAACATTGCGCAAAATACGGCAGCAAAAGTATTATTCATTCCTGGTAACCATGATTGGAATCATGAGGGACGAGATGGCTGGAATACAGTGATGCGCGAACAACAATATATTGACCAACATGGTGGCAATAATGTTTCTTTTTATCCAAAAGACGGTTGCCCCGGGCCTGTTCAAATTAATCTGAGTAAAGATGTTCTGTTGATACTTCTTGATACGCAATGGTGGCTGCACCTGTATGATAAACCCGGGGTAGAATCTGACTGTCCTTATAAAACAAAGGACGAGATATTAAATGAATTAGATAACATTGTTAGTAAGAACTCGAAAAAGCTCATCTTATTCGCAAGTCATCACCCATTTAAAAGTAATGGTATCCATGGCGGGTATTATACGTTAAAACAACACTTGTTTCCCCTTACAGACCTGAATCCCAACATGTATATTCCCATGCCACTCGTTGGTTCTATCTACCCCATTACGCGCGGTGTATTTGGCACTCCCCAGGATCTTAAGCACCCAACTTATCAAAACATGGTTAATGACCTGGAAAAAGTATTGAAGCATCATCCAAATGTTATTTTCCTCGCAGGCCATGAACATAATCTGCAGCTGATAAAAGACAGTAGCTATAATTATATCATCAGCGGGAGTGGCACAAACAAAACCCGGGTATCAAAAAGCAAAAAAGAATTATATGGAGCCGAAGAAAACGGGTTTGTTACCTTAGAAATATTAGAAAATAAAAATGCGAATGTTAGCTTCTATACGGTTAAAGATGATTCAGTAAAGAAAACGTTTACAAGTACCCTGTTAAACTTTTCGAAGCTACCCAAAACCGATTCTTCTACAAGCCGTACACCCACCGTTACAGCTATTCCGGTTCCTTTCGAGGACAGTGTTATTGTTTCAGCAAGTGAAAAATATGAGGCCGCATCGGGACTACAAAGATTTATTCTTGGAACCAATTATCGAAAAGAATGGTCTGCCAAGGTTAAAATGAAAGTGTTTGACATTTCTAAAGAAAAAGGCGGGATGACAATTCTGAGCCTGGGTGGCGGAAAACAAACCACTTCTTTGCGTTTGAAAGATAAAGATGGGAAAGAGTGGACATTACGCACCATCGATAAAAACCCGGAAAAAGCCATTCCGGAGATGCTCCGGGGTTCAATAGCCCAGGATATTGTGGAAGATATGATCTCTGCCTCGCATCCCTATGCCTCTCTATCAATACCAGACCTCGCGCAAGCGGTACATGTGGTAGCCGCCAACCCTAAATTTTATTTTGTACCCGATGATCCCGCATTAGGCGTTTACCGTTCACGTGTAGCCAATACTCTTTGCCTGCTGGAAGAGAGGGAACCTACACCTGATGAAAGTAGTACAAAAACCACGCAAAAAGTGATCAGCAAATTACTAGAAGATAATGATAATCGTATAGATCAGCCACAGGTTTTAAGGGCACGTTTGCTGGATATGCTTATTGGTGACTGGGACAGGCATTTTGATCAGTGGAGATGGGGAACCCGCGATACAGGAAAAGGTAAAGTATACTATGCCATACCAAGAGACCGCGACCAGGCTTTCTTTTATTCGGATGGATTACTGATCAAAGGGGTTTCAAAAAATCTTTTTCAATACCTCAAAGGATTTACAAAGAATATAGCAAGTGTTAACTGGTTGAATTGGGAAGAGAGAGACCTTGACCGCTTTTTCCTTAACCGCCTTGATAAAAAAACCTGGGCTAATGTAATTGATACATTTCAACATGATATATCAGACAGTGTTATTGTGGCAGCCGTTAATAAAATGCCTCCCGAGATTGTGGCTATTGACGGAACTGACATTATCAACAAATTAAAAAGTCGAAGGGATGCCATGATGAAAGAGGGTTTAAAATATTATAAATTCCTTTCCAATATAGTTACAGTTGTGGGAACGAATGATAAGGAATATTTTAAAGTTTCTTCCGTAGCAGATTCACTACGCGTAACTGTGTACAAAAGAAAAAAAGACTTGGAATTGTCATCTGTCATGTATGACAGAACTTTTAGCGATGCGGATACAAAAGAAATATTATTATATGGCCTGAACGATAATGATTATTTTGATATTGCCCCGGAGGCCAAGTCAAGAATAAAGATCCGAATCATTGGCGGAAAAGGTAATGATACTTTCAATATACAGGGTCATGTACGCAATTACCTGTACGATCTTAATACGAAAGAAAATCATATCATCAATCATAATGATTCTAAGATATTGACATCATCTGACCCACATGTAAACGACTATTCAACCATCGCTTATAAGTATAACACATTAAAATTCCCACGTTTATTGATTGGTTATAATCAAGATGATAAATTTCTTTTAGGAACCGGTATTGTTAAGCGCACTTATGGTTTTAGAAAAGAACCTTATTCCACTGAACAAAAATTATCAGCTTTATACGCATTTAACCGTGGATCCTACCGTATTAACTACCAGGGTGAATTTAATCACGCACTGGGCAATACCGATTTGCTGGTAAATGCTTCATTGGTTAATCCTGTATTAAATAATTTCTTTGGATTTGGGAACGAAACTGTTATAGATAAAACACAACATCCCGATTTTTATACAGTGAGATATAAATACCTCGATGGCGAAGTCCTATTCAGGAAAAGATTTAATAACATACTGCATATATCAGGAGGCCCCGTTTTTAATCATTACTGGGATAAATATGAAAACAATAAAGACCGGATATTGGGCAAACCGGGATTGCTGGGATTAGACTCGAGCAATGTTTACGAACGTAAAACATACATGGGTGGTAAATTATTAATCCTTGTTAATAATCTTGATAATGTATTAATGCCTACCAGGGGTATTAACTGGACAACAGAATTCACTGCCTTAGGCGGTTTAACCCCAGGAAGCAAACCTTTTACCAGCATCAGGTCGGATATGGCTATACACGCCAGTCTTAGCGACCCTGCAAGATTAGTTACCGTAGTTCGCATCGGTGGTGGCCATATATTCAGCAAGAACTATGAATATTTTCAAACAATGAATCTGGGTGCAAATAATTTTTTAAGAGGCTTCAGGAAAAACAGATTTTCAGGAACTTCCTTATTTTATGCAAGTGTTGAACTGAGAGTGAAACTATTTGAATCCAAATCATATCTCCTGCCAGGTGCCGTGGGCCTGATAGGTTTTAATGAAATAGGAAAGGTTTGGCTGAAAGGTGAAAAATCGAGCATCTGGCACGACTCTTACGGCGGCGGATTTTATTACGCCGCATACAATTTTGCACTGGTTTCTGCTACAATTGGTTATTCCAAGGAAGATAAAATATTCAATTTTTCTATAGGAACTAAATTTAATATTACTTTTTAAATTACCATATGGATTCTACTATTTATAAAAAAACCGAGTCATACGTTACCGATTTATTTGAGAAATCAGATGTTTCACAACTGTTCTTTCACAATTTACATCATACAAAAACAGTAGTTCGCCGTGTAAAAGAGATTGCCGCCCATTATGATCTGGGAGAAAGAGATATGCTTGCATTATTTATCGCAGCCTGGTTTCATGATACAGGTTACCTGATCGGCGGTGAAAAAGACCATGAAGAGAAGGGAATTGAAATGGCACGTTCTTTCATGAAGGAAAATATGGATGATCCTGAATTGACTGAAGAAATAGCGGGTTGCATTTTAGCAACCAGGCATCCGCGCAACCCGGTTAACCTGTTGCAGGAGATAATGTGTGATGCAGACACCTATCATTTAGGGACAAAAGATTTCAAGGAAACCAATAAAGAGGTTTTTAAAGAAATAGGCCTCAAAGAGACTGATATAGCCAAAGAAGACTGGAATGAGCGGGCACTGAAATTTTTAGAATCACACAGTTATTACACGGCCTATTGCAGGAATTTGTTGGATGAAAAAAAGAAACAGAATATGAAAAAACTAAAAATTAAAACTGACAATGGCTCTATAGCGGGAAGGCCACTGGATTTAGATGAAAAAAACAGCCTTACCACCAAAGGCATTCAAACCATGCTACGCCTCACTTCCAGCAATCACCTGAATTTAAGCAACATGGCCGACCATAAAGCGAATATCCTGATTTCTGTTAATTCTATCATTATATCAGTGATACTTGGTGTTTTATTCAGGAAATTGCAAGAAGAGCCATATCTCACTATTCCGAGCATTATCTTTCTCTCCGTATCGGTCTCTACCATCGTTATTGCCATTCTGGCTACGCGGCCAAAACTGGGTGGTGGCACATTTACAAATGCTGATGTGATCAATAAGAAAACCAACCTTCTGTTCTTTGGAAATTTTCACCATGCACCGTACGAGCAGTATAATGAGGCTATGCGGAAAATGATGAAAGATCCTAATTATTTATACGGTTCCTTAATTTTTGATATCTATCAATTAGCAGTTGTATTAGGCAGGAAGTACAAACTAATACGTATCGCGTACAATATATTCATGTTTGGTATCGTGATATCGGTTATAGCTTTTGCTATAGCCATATTTTTCTTCAAAAAAGATACGGGTGCTGCAATTATCCCAAATGGATACCCGCTTTAAAAATACCCTATGTTACTAAACCGCGATATAAGCTGGCTTGGATTTAATGTAAGGGTTTTACAGGAAGCAAGTGATCCCACTGTACCTTTGTATGAGCGGATAAAATTTTTGTCAATTTTCTCTTCTAACCTTGATGAACTGTTCAGGGTAAGGTA
>JAYTOS010000289.1:0-3302 GCA_043747705.1 Bacteroidota bacterium | reverse complement strand
TTCATGTTTTATTTTGAAGAAACCCAACTCACCTGTTGAACCTACATGGGTGCCGCCGCATAATTCGATGGAGTATTTGGGATCCATGATTACTACCCGAACCGTATCGCCATATTTTTCTCCAAACAAAGCCATGGCACCTGATGCGATGGCTGCATCTTTATGCATTTCTTTTATATGCACAGGGATATTGGCCCTGATCTTTTCATTCACGATCGTTTCTATCTGCACAATTTCTTCATCAGTGAGTTTGGCAAAATGAGAAAAATCGAAACGTAGCTGCTCATCAGTAACTAAGCTTCCTTTCTGGGCCACATGTGTTCCCAATACTTTGCGTAAAGCGGCGTGCAATAAGTGTGTGGCACTATGGTGTACTTCTGTTGAGTGCCTTTTTACAATAGCTACTTTAGCCAGTACATGCGATTGAATATTGGCAGGCAGGCTTTCGGTAAAATGAATGATGAGGTTGTTTTCTTTCTTTGTATCAATAACGTGTATGATCTCACCATCAAAATCCAAAGTTCCAGTATCGCCCACCTGGCCGCCACTTTCGGCGTAAAAGGGGGTGGCTTCCAGTACTAATTGATAGGCTTCTTTTCCTTTGGCTTTTACTTTACGGTATTTTACAACTTTAGTTTTTATTTCGAGGGAATCATAGCCTACAAATTCATTTAACCCTGTTTCTATGAGTACGATCCAGTCTTCGATATCAATGGTGCCTGCGGCACGACTGCGAGTTTTTTGTTGTTGCATTTCTGATTCGAAGCCAGGTTCATCAACTGTCCAACCAATTTCCCTAGCCATTAATGAAGTCAGATCAATAGGAAATCCAAATGTATCATTCAATTTAAAAGCAAATTTTCCTGATATCATCTTTTTCTCCCGAAACTCTAGCTCGTCCTTATCTTGTCGACTATGTAGTATTTCGTCTCCTAATTCGGGGCTTGACACAAAAGACAATTTCCCATCTTCAGTTATGTAGCCATTATAAATAACGAGTCCACGACCTAAAGTTTTTAAGAATGCATCTTCCTCCTCCTTCACAACCTTAGTTACAAAATCCAGCTGTTTGGTTAATTCAGGAAAAACATTTTCAAACTGTTTCGCCAGCAAAGGCATCAATTGAAACAACAACGGTTGTTTATAATCCAGGTAAGAATAGTAATAGCGCGCGGCCCTTCTTAAAATTCTTCTTATCACATATCCTGCACCATTATTACCGGGTAATTGCCCATCCGCAATCGTAAAAGCGATGGCACGTATATGATCTGATAATACCCGAAAGGCAATCGCCTCTTTCGTATCGCTGTAATCATATTTTTTTCGAGTAATCTTTTCTATAGCTGCAATGGTGCCGGTAAAAACATCTGTATCGTAATTACTTTGCTTTCCCTGTATCACACGAACTAATCTTTCAAAGCCCATACCAGTATCTACATGCTGTGCCGGTAACAAGGCAAGGCTGCCATCTTTCAACCGGTTAAACTGCATGAATACATTATTCCATATTTCAATCACCTGTGGATGATCATTGTTCACCAATGTTTTTCCATCAACCGTTTTTCTTTCTTCATCGGTTCTGCAATCCACATGAATTTCGGTGCAGGGGCCACAGGGGCCGGTATCGCCCATTTCCCAGAAATTATCTTTTTTATTGCCCAGGAGTATCCTGTCTTCTGCAATTACTTTCTTCCATTCCTGGTAGGCTTCCTCGTCGCGCGGCAGGCCTTCTTTTTCATCGCCTTCAAAAACGGTTACATATAAACGGTCTTTATCTAACTTGTATATTTCTGTAAGTAGTTCCCAGCTCCAGGCAATGGCTTCCTTTTTAAAATAATCGCCAAAACTCCAGTTGCCCAACATTTCAAACATGGTGTGGTGATAGGTATCAACCCCTACTTCTTCCAGATCGTTATGCTTACCGCTTACCCGTAAACATTTTTGGGTATCGGCCACCCTTTTACTGTCGGGTTTTTTATTGCCAAGAAAATAATCTTTGAACTGGTTCATCCCCGCATTGGTAAACAGTAGTGTAGGGTCATTTTTAACCACGATGGGTGCCGAGGGCACAATTTGATGCCCTTTGGAAGCAAAAAAATCTAAAAACTGTTGACGTATCTCGGCACTGGTCATTATCGGGAACAAAATTTTAAACAAATAGTTAGGTCGTTAGAAAGTATATTTGATAGCTTTTTAAGGGCACAAAAGTAAGGATTTGGGGGTGAATTGCGAGTAGGCAATGGGGAGTAGTCAGTTGTAAGTAACCGGAACTGACCATTCAACTAAGCGGGCCTGCCTGTAAAAGCAACGCTATCAATGAAAAAGGTAAAATACTACTATAACACCCATACGTTGCGCTATGAAAAGCTGGATACCCCTTTGCGGGTAAGGCTGCTGCAGGTAATCGGGTTTATTGCCGCTTCAATCGTTACCGGGCTCTTGATTTTCGTAATCGCTTTTCAATACATTGATTCACCCAAGGAAAAATTCCTGCGTCAGCAGAATGATGACCTGAAGGAGAATTACAGTGTATTTATTGAACGGATAAAACAGCTGGAACTGCAGATGGATGAGATTGAGAACCGCGATAATAATGTTTACCGTTCCATCTTTCAGTCGCAACCCATACCGGATAGTGCCCGTATCAAAGACATTGAGGAGAAGAAGGAAGTGAAACTGGTGCAGCGCATGGGTGAATCGGAATTGGTGAAAAGCATCCAGGCCCAGCTAAACAACCTATCAATGCGGGAAGCTTACCAGGTGAAATCTTTTGATGATATCGCCAATATGGTTAAGAACAAAGAAAAATTACTGGCGGCCATACCTTCTATACAGCCCATCAGTAATAAAAGCCTAACACGGGTGGCTTCGGGTTTTGGTTACCGGATTGACCCTGTGTATAAAGACAGGCGCGGGCATTGGGGACTTGATTTTACAGCCCCAATGGGCACGCCTATTTATGCTACTGCAGATGGCAGGGTAAAAGATGCGGGGTTTAGTACGGGTGGTTTTGGTAACCATGTGGTGATCAATCATGGCTATGGTTATGAAACCTTATATGGCCATATGGTGCGGGTGAAAGCAAGGGTAGGCGAAATGGTGAAAAGGGGTGAAGTGATAGGGTATGTAGGCAATTCAGGAAAAAGCACCGGCCCGCACTGCCATTATGAAGTACACCTTAACAATATTAAAGTAGACCCGATTTATTATTTTTATAATGACCTGACCCCTGCACAATTTGACAGGATACTGAAACTGGCTGCGGCAAGTAACCAAAGTTTCGATTAATTTTTACCGAAATA
>JAYTOS010000288.1:0-2023 GCA_043747705.1 Bacteroidota bacterium | reverse complement strand
CTTTGGCAGACGCTAAAAACCATTCCCTTGCAGTATGCGCATTGGTCATGGTTTCCTGGGTGGTGAATGTTTTAGACGCTACAAGGAAAAGGGTTTCTTCGGGGTTTACTTTTTTTAATGTTTCGGCAATATGTGTCCCGTCAACATTACTTACAAAAAAGGTTTCGATACCTTTTTTCCAATAGGGGCGAAGTGCTTCAGTAACCATATATGGCCCTAGATCACTGCCACCAATACCTATATTGACAATGTATTTTATTTTCTTACCCGTATATCCTTTCCATTTTCCACTATGCACCTGCTCACAGAAACCTTTCATCTGGTTCTGTACTTTTTTTATCCGGGGCATGATGTCTTTTCCTTCCACTAAAATAGCGGTGTCGGAAAAATTCCGAAGGGCGGTATGCAATACTGAACGCTGTTCCGTTTCATTGATCTTGATACCGGCAAACATATCGTGTATCGCATCTTTCAACTGGCAATCCTCCGCCAGTTGTAAAAGCAATTGCAATGTTTTTTGATTGATAATATTTTTAGAATAGTCAAAAATAATATCCTCTAAACAAAGGGAGAATTTTTGAAACCGTTCCGGGTCGGCCGAAAAAAGATCACGCATATGCTTGCGGCTCATTTCTTCTTCATGGTGCTTTTTTAATAAAAACCAGGCTTGTGTATTCGTTGGATTAATTCTGGGTAACATAACTTTTGCTGATTATATTTTTTCTCTTTGGTAAATCACCTGTCTATAATGATTGAATCACCTTAATTGTTTGCTGAACATTTTCCGGGGTTATATCTAAATGAACTACAATCCTTACTTGTTTAGGAGAAATAGCTATCACGAAAATGCCCAGTTCCTTCATTCTTGCTGCCAGGTCTCGGGATGTAAACCGCCCCTTCACTTCAAAAATGATGATATTGGTTTCCACAGGCAATAGCTCACCTACAAAATCTTTTGCCTTCAATGCAGCTGCTATTTCCTGTGCATGTTGGTGGTCATCTGCCAGCCTGGCCACATTATGTTCTAATGCATAAATGCCGGCCGCAGCCATAAATCCGGCCTGTCGCATGCCACCACCAAATATTTTACGGATACGCCTAGCTTTTTTAATCAATTCCTTTGGCCCGATCAAAACACTTCCAACCGGGGTTCCGAGGCCCTTACTCAGGCAGATTGAAATAGTATCAAATACTTCCCCATACTGCCGGCAGGTTTCATTCTTTGCTACTAAAGCATTAAATAACCGTGCCCCATCCAGGTGTAGCTTTAATTTATTTTGAAGGCATACTACTTTAATAGCCTGTATATCAGCAAAATCATAACAACTTCCACCACCTCTGTTGGCAGTGTTTTCAAGAGAAACCAAGGTTGTAGCAGGTTTATGAACATCGTCTGGATTAATCGATTCCAACACCTGGTCAGCCGTAATCCTTCCCCGGCTGCCATCCACCAATCGTATAGAAGCACCTGAATTAAAGGCAATCCCACCTCCCTCGTATTGATAAACATGCGATAACCGCTCACAGATAACCTCATCACCCGGCTGGGTATGGCATTTGATGGCAATCTGGTTAGTCATGGTGCCGCTCGGACAAAAAATGGCGGCTTCCATACCAAAAAGCGCGGCGCTCATGGCTTCCAGCTGGTTAATAGAAGGGTCTTCGCCAAAAACATCATCCCCAACAGGGGCTTGCATCATGGCTTCCAACATGGCAGGGGTAGGGCGGGTAACGGTATCAGATCTGAAGTCTATCATAAACAGCGAAGATAAATGGAAACCAAAGTTTAATTCGTTTCCAATGCTGCATTATTTATTCAGACATAGCGAAATATACCCCGTTTTTTTGCCCATTTACCTAAGTTTTTCCACAAAAGCTGGCAAAACTCAATGTTGCAACGTACCTTTGCACGCTCCTAAAGAGAGCCATTCAAAAAAATTAACGATTTCCTTTACAGCGTTTATAAAACAATTGAGGTCTTTTAGTCGTTTATATTAAATACGTAATAACACATCATGAGGCA
>JAYTOS010000287.1:0-4400 GCA_043747705.1 Bacteroidota bacterium | reverse complement strand
GCTTACCTTAATTCGCAGGGATATTATTATGCCAGTTTTAAAGATTCGGTAAAAGTTGACTCGGTAAATGACCAATTACGCACCACCATTACCATAAATATAAATTTGGGGAAGAACATCACTATTGATTCGGTTTCATTTGATTTAGGTGATTCTACCTTACAAAAACTGACCAGGCAGGAAGAAAAAAATACTTTTCTAAAAAAAGGTGTGCCTTATACGAAACAGGTCTTTAATTCGGAATTAGACAGGCTAGTAGGTTTATATCGGCAAAATGGTTTTTTCAATTTTACCAGGGAAGACATATATGTTTTGGTAGATTCGGCGGATGCCAAATTATTTCAACTCACTTTAGACCCTTTTAAACAGGCACAGATTATTGCCGAAGCCGACAGGAACAGGCGGATAAACCCTAAATGGGATGTTACCGTTCTGAAAAGGCCCACTTTCGATTCCACTGAACTTACACAGTACCATATAGGTAAATTATACTACTACCCTGAAACAAAAATCACTGATGCTACAGACAGCCTTCTTGACCAAAAAGGATTTCTTGAATTCAAGCGGAATGAGCTGGTGATGCGGTATAAAAAAGGCCTGTTTAATTATGTACCGTTACAGGAACACACTTATTTGCATAATGGCGATTTGTATAATGAGAATAAATATTTCAAAACTATCAACACCCTAGGCCAGTTAGGTGCCTGGCAACAGGTAGATGGCAAACCGGTACCGAGAGGTAAAGACAGCCTGGATATTTATTTTTTCCTCGTACCCGCTATCAAGCAAAACTATACCATTGACCTCGAAGGCAGCCGCAATACAGCCGATATAGGCCTGGGTAACTTATGGGGTATCTCTACCAATTTTACGTATAATAACCGGAATGTGTGGAAGCGGGCCATACAATCAATTGCCACTTTCCGAACGGGCGTAGAACTCAACATCCTCACTACTAACAAAGATCAACTGATACAAACATTTCTCCTCAGTCTAGGGCATACCTATGTTTTTCCAAAATTGATCTTGCCTTTTAAAGGCTGGAGAGGTTTGGAAAATTTAGATAATAAACGCACCCTGTTCTCTGTAAATGGTACGTATATAGACAGAAGGGAATATTACCAACTCCGCTCATTAGTTACCAGTTGGGGGTATGAATGGAAGAAAGGAAATAATACCTGGTTATATAAGCCATTAAATATTGAGCTATACGCGATAGACAAATTGCCAAAACTGGATGAACTGATCAAGCTAAATCCTTTTTTAAAAGCATCTTTTAATGAAGGTAAAGTGGTTAGCCAGAGTTTAACATTCATTAAAAACTTCAGCACCCAGAAGAACCCGAATAAAAGTCACTATATAAGATTTGGCGTAGAGGAGGCTGGCGGTCTTCTTGGATTGATACCCGGTTTGAAAGATCAAATTTACCGGTATGTGAAAGTAGAGGCTGAATACCGTAAACTGATCAAAATGGGCAGAACAGATTTAGCCTGGCGTGCATTTGCAGGCGTAGGTTATAATTATGGTCAGGATCCTGTTATCGGTAAAACACTCCCTTTCTTTAAACAGTTTTCTGCGGGCGGCCCTTACAGTATGCGGGCATGGGGCCTGCGGCAATTGGGAATGGGAAGTTCCATTCAAAGTGACACAATCTCGACAACCAATTACCGCGACCGTTTTGGCGATATGCAGTTAGAAGCCAATGTTGAATACCGTTTTCCATTAGTTACCATTGCAGGCGTTAAAATTGCCAGTGCTTTTTTTGCTGATATGGGAAATGTTTGGAATGTAAAAAGAGATATTGCCGACCCGAAAGCAAATTTCGCATTTGCCAACCTTATAAAAGACCTGGCCATTGGCATAGGTTCCGGCTTACGTATAGACTTTTCTTACTTTTTAATCAGGCTCGATTTTGCGTACAAAGTAAAAGATCCGGCCCGGCAATATAATAATGGCTGGATGACCGATTTTAAATTAGCTGAATACAGGCAGAATGGATTAAAAGTGAATAACTATGCTTTTCAATTAGGTATCGGCCTGCCCTTCTGATGCGAGAAGTTGTGTAATCTCATCTTCGAACCCATTCATTTGCATAGCATCATCTACATGAAAAATACCGATACGGGTACGACGCAAACTGCTCATATAACCTCCCACACCCAATGCCGCACCAAAGTCGTTTGCCAGGCTACGGATATACGTGCCTGTTGAGCACACCACCCTAAAATACACCACAGGTAATTCAATTTTTTCAATGCTGAATGCATGTATGGTTACCGGTCTGGGTTCAAGAATTACATCAATCCCTTTTCGCGCAGCGAGATATACGGGCTTGCCTTCCTGTTTTATAGCAGAATGTATGGGCGGCGTTTGCATAATGGCACCGGTGAATTGTTTGGTGGCCGCCTCAATAACTTCCTGCGTAAGGTGTATGTATGATGTATGTGCCTGTGGCTCACTTTCGAGATCATAGGTGGGCGTAACAGAACCGAGTGTGAAGGTTCCTGTATATTCTTTTTCCATCCCCATGTATTCATTGATCTTCTTGGTGAACTTACCGGTACAAACAATCAATAAACCAGTTGCCAGTGGATCTAATGTTCCGGCATGCCCTACTTTGGTAATTTTGGTGAGGTAGCGGATTTTTCTTACCACATCAAACGAGGTCCAGTTCATCGGTTTATCCAATAACAAAACCTTACCCTCAAGATAAGGTTGCATGGAAGGATGTATCTGTTTTTGTTTCATGAAAATAGTTGAGGCAATGTCGTGAATGGTGAATCGTGAGTAGTGAGTACACTCAGTTTTAAACATAACTCCACCACTCACTACTCACAACTCACTACCTTAGTATGCCCTCGCAAATAGTACTCTTTGCGTAGATGGGTTACCGGTAAGGATACATTTACCTGGTTCCTGTGGATTATCTAACGGGATACAACGGATAGTAGCTTTGCTTAATTCTTTTATCTTATCTTCTGTTTCAGCGGTACCATCCCAATGCGCAGATACAAACCCACCTTTGGTATCTAATAACCGGAGAAATTCATCCCAGTTATCTGTGGAAAACAGATGGTCTGTACGAAATTGTTTCGCTTTGTTGTACATGGACAGTTGAATCTCTTCCAATAAATTTTTGATATAGTTTTCAATACCTTCCATTCCCACGCTTTGCTTTTCTTTGGTATCCCTCCTGGCTATTTCCACAACATTATTTTGAAGATCCCTCGCCCCTATCGCCATCCTTACCGGTACGCCTTTCAACTCGTACTCCGCGAATTTCCAACCCGGCCGGGCATTATCCGAATCATCATATTTTACTGAAATACCCAGGGCTTTCAGGTTCTTAACGATGGCCAGCACTTTTTCATCTATCAATCCTTTCTGTTCATCGCCTTTATAAATAGGAACGATAACTACCTGTATCGGGGCGATCCTTGGCGGTAATATCAAACCATCATCATCACTATGCGCCATAACCAATGCACCAATCAATCTTGTACTCACCCCCCAGCTCGTAGCCCATACATAATCCAGTTTATTTTCTTTATCGCTGAATTTTACATCGAAAGCTTTGGCAAAGTTCTGTCCCAGAAAATGCGAGGTTCCTGCCTGCAGTGCTTTTCCATCCTGCATTAATGCCTCAATACAATAAGTATCTTCTGCACCGGCAAAACGCTCGTTCGCACTTTTCACCCCTTTGATCACAGGTAATGCCATCCAGTTCTCGGCAAAATCAGCATATACATCCAGCATCTGTTTGGTTTCTGCAATGGCTTCTATGGCGGTGGCATGTGCTGTGTGGCCCTCCTGCCATAAAAATTCAGCAGTACGTAAAAAGAGGCGTGTTCGCATTTCCCATCTCACAACATTGGCCCATTGGTTGATAAGAAGGGGCAAATCCCTGTAGGATTGAATCCAGCCTTTATACGTGCTCCAGATAATGGCTTCACTGGTTGGGCGAACCACCAGCTCTTCTTCGAGCTTCGCCTCCGGATCAACCATCAGTTTTCCTTTGTTATCGGGATCGGCTTTTAACCTGTAATGGGTTACCACCGCACACTCCTTCGCAAAACCCTCCGCATTCTTCTCCTCAGCCTCAAATAAACTTTTGGGAACAAACAAGGGGAAATAGGCATTCTGGTGGCCGGTGTCTTTAAACATCTTGTCCAATACATCCCGCATATTCTCCCATAAAGCAAAGCCGTAGGGTTTTATCACCATACAACCCCTAACTGCGCTGTAATCAGCCAAGCTGCCTTTTATTACCAGGTCATTATACCACTGCGAATAATCCTGCTCTCTTGACGTAATTTCTTTACCCATATTAAATTTACAATTCCTTTAACAAAAAAAAGTACTCACAACTGTTTGTTGGCAAAGGGTTTGTCGCAATAATG
>JAYTOS010000286.1:0-7856 GCA_043747705.1 Bacteroidota bacterium | reverse complement strand
TTGAAAAGTTTTAAAGTGCCTGATGATTCAGGTAACTGGTTGGCTTATTTGTTAGACAAGCCGTTAGCTGAAACAGGCAGGCCAAGAACTGAACCCGATTCTGCCACCCGGGTAAATGGCATGATCTCTATGGCCGACAGTTTGATGCATATTGCCGACAGTCTGCGTAATAAAGCCAATGATGTAAAACTTAATGGCTTTCCTGTTAGAGGGCCGAGAAAAGATACACCACCCGCTAAAACGCCCGAAGACCCGATTGAAGAAGGTACTGAATTGGTATTACGAAACCTGTTAACAGGCGAACTGCGCAGCTTTACATTAGTGAGCGAATTCTTTTTTAATAAGAAAGGGACTGTTTTAATTGTTGAGACAACTAAGAAAACAAATGATGCAATTGCCAAGGCCAGTGTAGTGAGGGTTGATCTGGTTAGCAATAAAACCGAAACTATTTTTAAAGGGTTCAATGATGCCAAAGGATATCGTATGGATGAAGCCGGAACCCAGGTGGCATTTGTAGCTGAGCGCGACAGCAGTAGCAAAGCATTGCAAAAATTCTATAAACTATATTACCATAAGCAAGGTGCGGACAGTGCGGTTTTAATTGCTGACAGGAATACGCATGGACTTACTGCCAACTGGATGGTAAGTGAAAATACAAACATTACTTTCAGCAAGAGTGGTAAAAGATTATTTGTGGGTACGGCAGGTATATTGCCTGTAAAGGATACCACGACTCCTGATTTTGAAAAAGCGGCTTTAGATGTATGGCATTATAATGATGATTATATCCAGCCTGTGCAGTTAAAAACATTAGATGTTGAACTGCGCAGAAGCTATCCCGCAAGAGTAGATATGGGTTCAAAGCAATTAGTGCAATTGGGCAATGAAAGGTTCAGGAATATGATCACTACCAAAGAAGGCGATGGCGATGTATTTTATGCAGCATCTGATTATGGCAAACGAATCGCTTCGCAATGGCAGGGGTATACGTTCAATGACCTCTATACCATCAATCCTGAAACAGGTGTATCGGAAATGATCGGAAAAGATTTTAAAGGGAATGTGATACAGGCATCTTATTCAGGTAAATATCTTTTGTATTTTGATGAGATCAAGGCAGGCTATTTCGTTTACAATTCAGCTACTAAAAAAATATACCCTGTAGCCAAAGACATTAAGACATCTTTGCGTGATGAAGAAAATGATGTTCCCGATGAGCCCAATGCGTATGGAGTAGCCAAATGGATGGAGAATGATAAATATGTGCTGATCTACGACAGGTATGATATCTGGCAGGTTGATCCGGAAGGAAAGGGAAAATCTGTTAGTATAACCAATGGCAGGAAAGATAAAACCGAGTACCGGTATGTAAGTACTGACCCGGATGAAAAATTTATTAAAGCCGGCCAGAAATTACTCATGCATGTATTTGATGACAAAGATAAAAGTAGTGGATTAGCCACGCTTGATCTGGCAAAAAATAATACTGTATCAATCCTCTTTAAAGAACCGGTAAGCACAAATGCCGTTGTACAGAAAGCAAAGGATGCAGATGTACTGGTTTATACAAAAGAAACCTATAACCAATCAGCCGAGGTATATGTGCAACCTTTAAATGCCACTGCTGTTCAGTTATCACATAGCAATCCGCAACAGGCCGGGTATAATTGGGGAACTTCTGAATTATTCAAGTGGAAAGCTTATACCGGAAAAGAAACAGAAGGGATAGTATATAAACCGGAAGATTTTGATCCAAAAAAGAAATACCCCATGATTGTTTATTTCTATGAAAGGAACAGTAATACACTATACAATTACCAGGCACCATCACCTACGCCCTCTCGGTTGAATATTCCGTTTTTTGTAAGCAGGGGATATATTGTATTTGTTCCGGATATCTGGTACAAAACCGGTTACCCGGGTCAGGGTGCGTATGATTATATTCTTAGCGGTACAAGGGCGGTAGTGAAACAAGGTTATGTGGATAGTACAAAGATCGGTTTGCAGGGGCAAAGCTGGGGTGGTTACCAGATTGTTTATTTGATTACTAAAACAAATTTATATGCAGCTGCATGGGCAGGTGCACCCGTGGCAAATATGACGAGTGCTTATGGTGGGGTTCGATGGGGTAGTGGGTTGGTAAGACAGTTCCAGTATGAAAAAACGCAAAGCCGTATTGGCGCCACTTTGTGGGAAAAGCCAGAGCTTTATATAAAGAACTCTGCCTTATTTTCTTTACCAAAAGTGAAAACACCGTTGGTGATTATGTCTAATGATGCTGATGATGCAGTGCCCTGGTACCAGGGAATTGAAATGTATGCCGGCATGCGGCGTTTAGGGAAAAAAGTATGGATGCTTACTTATAATGGAGAAGCGCATAATTTAGTAGAACGCAGGAACAGAAAAGATATCCAGGTAAGGGAGCAGCAATTTTTTGATTATTTGCTGAAAGGCGAGAAGCCTGCCAAATGGATTACCGATGGCGTACCCGCAGTAATGAAAGGCAGGGATTGGGGATTAGGATATTAAGTCAAAAATCAATAGTTAAAAATCAAAATAAAAAAGTTCAGACGGTTTTTTACCATCTGAACTTTTTTATTACGCTGTGAAACTCCCGTCACTCTGCGATCTCCGTGTTAAAAAACAACACTAAGACTTTACCAGTTATTTTCAACACAGTAGTTCATGGAGTTATACCGAACGTTCAAATTTTAACCATAAAAATCCACCGAGCATAGCAAGCAGGGAAGCGAGGAGTACAGATATCTTGGCTATATCCTGTTGCGCAGGATCGGTAAAGGCAAGAGTAGAAATAAAAATACTCATCGAGAATCCGATGCCTGCCAGTAACCCGGCACCGATCATTTTATGCCAGTTAACACCCGTTGGCAAGTCAGCTATTTTTTTCTTTACCAAAAAATAACAGGCAGCGCAAATACCCAGAGGTTTACCCAGGCAAAGCCCGGCAATAATGCCCCAGCTTAATGGGGTATTCAATGCATGGAAACTACTGCCGGGTAAAGCGATAGCTGTATTGGCCAATGCAAAAGCAGGCATGATGATGAAATACACTGGTGTATGAAACTTCAGTTCGAACTTATTAAGGTATGATACAGGGACCATCAACGCAAAAACCACACCTGCAACCGTTGCATGGATACCCGAATGATACATACAATACCAGAGTAGTAGTCCCAATACCCAATGCACGATACCAAACTTTATTTTGTTACGATTAAGCAGCCATAAAATAAAAACAATACTGCCGCAGCCAAGTAAATAAAAGCGTTGAAGTTCCCCACCATAAAACAAAGCGATTATGATGATGGCACCCAGGTCATCAATAATAGCCAAAGCCGTTATGAATATTTTTAAACCCACGGGTATCCGTTTGCCAAGTAGTGAAGCCACGCCTAATGTAAAAGCAATATCTGTAGCAGTAGGCACAGCCCATCCCTGCATGGAAGCGGTTCCTTTATTAAATAGTGTAAATAAAAGTGCTGGTACCAGCATCCCCCCAATTGCACCAAATATGGGTAACGATGATTTTTTTATGGAGGAGAGTTCACCATTCAGAAGTTCCCGTTTGATTTCCATACCCACTAAAAAAAAGAATACGGTCATCAACGCATCATTGATAACAAGCAGTGGGGAGTTGGGGATGAATAAAAAACCAAGGTGTGCATGATGATCATTGGTACCATCGAATGTTGCCTGCCACATATTACGATAGCCCTCTTGCCAAAAACCGATATTGGCCAGAAAAAGTGAGATGGCTGTGCAGGCCAATAGCGTAATACCAATAGCCCTGCTATCATGCATGAACTGTTGAAGGGGATGGATGATTTTTCTCTTGACAAAATGAATCATACTGGCAAGTTACTACAAGGTAGCGGAATGCTGTAAACCCTAATAACCTGGCTTATGTACTAAACTTATTTACAAATGTGAATTACAATGTGTACATCATACATGGTAATGGTTTAATAATTTGGTGGTTTGCATAATTGCACTATCATTGCCGTTTAATGCACTAAGGCATTACGAATTATTCTATTTTGGTTTTATTGAATTACCCCCTTCAAAACACCCAAAATGAATACTTATGCAGTATTCTGCATTTCTGTATACTTACCTCAACCAGCTACTCTCGCTTAAAAATCTGCTTACCCTAATCTTTACAATTAAACACATTGTATGCGTAAATTTTTTACCCTGAAGTATGTATTGCTTGTTTTTATTTTTGTCTTTTCCGGTATAAAAGTATCTGCGCAGGTAAATCATGTTGTTATCAGTCAGGTATACGGAGCAGGAGGTAATGCAGGATCTGTTTACACCAATGATTTTGTTGAGTTATTCAATCCCACATCTACTAACATTAGCCTTGCAGGATGGTCCGTTCAATACACTAGCGCTACCGGCACAGGAACTTGGCTGGTTACCAACCTCTCTGGTTCCATTGCTCCTTTTAAATATTATTTAATTAAGATGGCGGCGGGTACCGGAGGAACTACTGCTCTGCCAACAGCGGATATTACCGGTTCTACAGGTATGGCTGGCGGTGCTGGAAAGGTTGCCTTATCAAATAACACAACTGCATTTGCAGGAAGCTGTCCATCCGGATTAGCACTTGTTGATTTTGTGGGATACGGTATCACTGCCTCATGTTTTGAAGGTGCTTCTTTTGCCCCAGCGCCTTCATCTAATACAATAGCAGATATAAGGATAAATAATGGATGCACAGACAATAATATAAATTCTACAGATTTCATTAACGGCACTGCCAATCCAAGGAATAGTGCAAGTCTTCAGAATGTGTGTACATATACACCCAGTGTAATTTCAACTGCTGTATCAAATGTATCCATAACCAATGCTGCTGCTTCTTCGGGTGGCAGTATTACTTTTGATGGTAACACTTCTATCACTGCCAAGGGAGTTGTTTGGAATACTACCGCAAGTCCCACTGCCGCCCTGGCTACCAAAACATTAGATGGTACGGGTACAGCTTCATTTACAAGCACGCTATCAGGGTTAACAGCTAATACAAAATATTTTTACAGGGCTTATGCAACTAATGCTGTTGGCACTTCTTATGGAAACGAATCAAATTTTACCACACTTCCCAATGCCCCTGTGATCGGTTCAGGATCGAATCCTGTAACCAATGCATTTACTGCTAACTGGAGCGCAGCTACTGGTGGAATGGAAGCATTTACTTATACATTGGAAGTGGATGATGATAATACCTTTGGCTCGATCAATGTAACACAAACCAATATTGCTTCATCGGCTACTTCAACTGTTGCTGCGGGATTATCTCCCTCAACCATTTATTATTACAGGGTTAAAGCAGTTAATACAACAGGCAGTTCTGCTTATTCAGTCATAAGCATCGGTACGCAAACTGCAGCCCCGGCAACACCAACACTAACCTTAACTTCTTCTATCGCTGATTTTGGAAGTGTTTGTCTTAACACAACCACAGTCGCCAATTCTTTCACCCTGAAGGGGAACGATATGAATGGCAGCAATATTTCAATAGCTTCCTTTTCCGGATATAGTTTCTCCGAAACACTTGCAGGTATTTATGCAAACACCCTGAGTTTTTCAACGGCCACTAATTTTACCGGCAAAATCATTTATGTAAAATTCACACCCATAATAGTTCAATCTTATAATGGCAATATAATTTTTAGTGGAGGTGGGGTGGCCAATTTTTCAGTACCGGTAACGGGTTCGGGAATCAATACAACGGCCACAGTTGTTACTGTCAGTAGTAAAGTTTCTGGGGCTTCTGTAGTACTATCAGGATTAATATCGAATAATGGCTGTTCTTCTGCAACCACTTATGGTTTCGAATATAGTACTACATCCGGATTTGCAAATGGAAGCGGTATACAAGTTACTGCCAGTAATTTGGGCAGTGGTAATTTTAGTACTACCGTTTCCGGATTAACTGTAAATATTCCTTATTTCTACAAGGCTTTTGCTGCTAATAATGGTGGTATTGTTTATGGTACTCAACAATCCTTTACTACTACATCAATTGTTCCGGTGGTAATGTTAGACCAGCCTTTATACAGGTACACAGAAAATTTTTCTGATATAGCCAACTGGGCAAACAACTTTACATCCGGTATAGGGGCTAACCGTTTTTTTTCAACTCCATTAAATAGCACTGGAATTGTTCCTGATGGTGTGAAAATAACCCATTCCACTACTTCGTTTCAAACAACTGCTTCGGGAGGAGTTTCTAAAGGATCTGGTAATATTCAATTATTGGCAACAGGCGGGTCAGGCTCAGAAAATACCAATTCTGCAGCCATTGATTTCTATATGGATTTTACCGGCGTAAATGCAGGTACGCTCAGTTTCGACTGGGCATCTGTAAACAATTCAACAGGTAACCGTAACGGCTCACTCAGAGTGTATGCGACGGTTGACGGAAATACTTTCATGGAATTAACTTCTGCAGATGTTATCAACTTAACCAATAATGTTTTAACAACCGGTACAGTAAACAGTATTGCTTTGCCGGCATCATTTAACAACAGTGCAACTGCGAGGCTACGTTTTTATTACCACAATGGAACGGGGCCAAACGCAAGTTTAACCGGTTCAAGGCCTAAAATCAGCATAGATAATTTAATCGTTACCGCCTTTTCAAATACCCCTTGTGTTACACCAACAGTGCCAACGGCTATTACATTTAGTAATCTTGCCGAAACATCTGTACAGGGAAGTTTTACTGCTTCAAGTCCGGCAGCAAATGAGTACATGGTGATAATGAGTACCAGCAGCAGTTTAACCAATAACCCCATTAACGGACAGGTATATAATATTGGCGATAATGTTGGTGATGGATCTGTGATTGCTAAAAGTAATTCAGTAAACTTTACAGCTACGGGATTGACAGGTGCCACTACTTATTACTTTTTTGTGTATGCAGTGAATAGTGTTTGTACAGGCGGGCCTTTATATTCTGCTACCGTTATTACTGATAACGCGACCACCATTGCAGGGTTACCGGTATGTGCAGCGCCGCCGGACCAGCCAGCCAATTTAATTTTCACAAACACTACTGTTAATAATATTCAGGCATCTTTCTCAGGTAACGGTGCAAATGAATACCTGGTTTTACAATCAACATCAGGCTCATTATCTGGCAGCCCCGTTAACGGTCAAATTTATATTGCAGGTAATAGTATTGGTAATGCGATGGTAGTTCAAAGAAGCAATGCCACGTCCTTTACTGCCAGCGGGTTAACACCGAATACACAATATTATTATTTTATTTTCAGTCTTAATTCCCAGGCTTGTTTAAATGGGCCTGCGTATAATATTATATCTCCACTGGGTGGTTCACAATCTACTTTGCCATTGTCACCATGTGCTACACCATCGGCACAGGGCAATAGTCTTGCACTTAATTCATCCAACAAGAGTATAACAGGAACATTTAATACGGTAACAGGTGCTAATTACAATTACCTGGTGATCATAAGCAATTCACCATCGTTATCTGCCAATCCTGCCGATAATACCGATTACATTTCGGGCGATAACCTTGGCGGAGGAACAGTATTAAGTAACGGAGCTTCTGCCAGTTTTACGGCGAATAATTTAACAGCATCTGCTACTTATTATTTCTTTATTTTTTCTGCGGATAAAAATTGCACTGGCGGCACTAAATACCTGGTTACATCACCTTTAACCGGAAACAGCACAACTACCAGTGCACCTGCCTACAATTATTATTTTGGTACACTCCATTCACATTCTGATTATTCTGATGGAAATAAGGATCATCCGGGCTATACACCTGCCGATGATTATCAATTTGCTTCCGCATC
>JAYTOS010000285.1:0-1627 GCA_043747705.1 Bacteroidota bacterium | reverse complement strand
GTGTCCTGGTCTTTTTTCTCACGAAGTGGTGGACTCATTACCCATTTAGCGCCTTCAAAATCATTCTCGTATAAAGAAGCATCCAGTATCAAATACTGGATACAGGTTTCTACAAATAGTTTCTGGTTTCTTCGTGTAGCATTGCGTACGGCATTCAATGCACCTTCACAGGTTAAATGAACAATGTAGCCCGGGCAGCCTGTATAATTAGCCATATCTGCAAAACGCCCGCTGGCTTCAGCTTCGGTTACTTCAGGTTGGGAGAGGTAGTGATAAAGAGGTGATAATTTGCCTTCCGTTTTGTGTTTGGCAATTAAATAATCAATCATATCGCCATTGGTAGCATGAACATTAATCATGCCGCCATGTTTTTTTACTTCCTGCATCAGCCCGATCATCTGCCTGTCATCAATCATTAATGCACCCTTATATGCCATAAATGTTTTGAAAGAAGTGATGCCTTCTTTCTCAATCATTTCTTTGATCTCTTTTTTTGTATCCTCGTTAAAATCCGTTACCGCCATGTGAAAACTGTAATCGCTAATACAATTTCCATCCGATCGTCCTTTCCATTCTTCCAAAGCAGCGCGCAAAGAATGTCCCTGTTTCTGTAAAATAAAATCAATTACCATGGTTGTGCCGCCATACAAAGCAGCGCGTGTACCGGTTTCATAATTATCGCTGGAATAGGTACCCATGAAAGGCATATCCAAATGTACATGTGGATCAATACCGCCCGGCATTACTAATTTGCCGTTTGCATTAATAGTGGTATCCGCTTTTGCCGATAAGTTTTTACCGATGGCGGTTATAACCTCATCCTCGATGAATACATCAGCTATGTAATCATCGGTTGCGGTAACTATTCTTCCGTTTTTAATTAATACGCTCATATTCTTATTTTGAATGTTGCATGTTGAATTTTAAATGAAATACGATTATTCTACCTAATCCTACATGCAACATTTAAAATTCAACATTCAACATAATTCAATTTATCGTTTCTTCATAAAAAGCCAGTAAACAAATCCACTTACACCGAATCCTACAAACCAGGCATAATTATATAAATGTGCAATCCATACAGGTACGATATCCGCTCCCATTATTTTTATCGTTATTAAAAAACCGGGTACATTGGGTAAGATACCAATGAGTAAAGCAATAATGGCAGCATTATTAAATCCTTTTGAAAAACCATAGATACCTGTATGACTATACAAATCATTTACAACCAGTTGTTGTTTGCGGATAAAATAATAATCCACGATCATAATTCCACCAACCGGACCTAATAAACTTGAGTAGCCCACCAGCCAGGTAAAAATATAGCCACTTGGATCGGCGATTAATTTCCATGGGAAGATGAGTATACCAATGATACCTGTAATATAGCCCCCCAACCTAAAATTTATTTTAGTAGGGGAGAGGTTGGCAAAATCATTAGCAGGGCTCACAATATTTGCCGCAATATTTGTTGCCAGTGTTGAGATCGCAACAGCAATCATGGCCAGACTTACCAATAATTTGCTATCAAATTTTCCCGCTAAAACCAATGGATCCCAAATAGTGGTTCCATATATTATTGTTGTTGCTGAAGTAACCACCACACCAATAAAAGAAAATA
>JAYTOS010000284.1:0-1543 GCA_043747705.1 Bacteroidota bacterium | reverse complement strand
AATTTCCTGAACGTAATACTGCTTTTTTGCCTCCAGTTTCCGCAGATCCTCCCCCCTGTCGCGCTGCTGAAAAAAGTCGCGCTGATCGAAAAATAACATCCACACCACAAAAAAGCCGGAAGCCAGCAGGTATTTGTTAGTGATAATGGAGGCTACTTTTTTCATAATTTGAACGGGATGCTGGATCCTGGATGCTGGATAAAATTAGAAATAAAGTAATTGCTACCAGCAATAAACTAATCAACAGGTGTGAAGAACGTGAGTTGTGAATGGTGAATGGTGAGTTTTCATTCACCATTCACCATTCACCATTCACAACTCACCATTCCCCCTACTTGCCCCCAAACCTGATCTTCCCCTTCGGATAAACACCGGTAGTACCCAGCATTTCTTCGATACGGATCAATTGGTTGTATTTGGCAATACGGTCGGTACGTGATGCAGAACCGGTTTTAATCTGTCCGCAATTAAGTGCTACAGCAAGGTCGGCAATCGTGGTATCTTCTGTTTCACCGCTGCGGTGACTCATAATCGTATTATACCCGTTATGCTGTGCCATGGTAACCGCATTAATGGTTTCAGTAAGGGTACCGATCTGGTTTACTTTCACTAATAAAGCATTTGCTATTCCTTTGTCAATGCCCATTTGCAGCCTGTCTACATTGGTTACAAATAAATCATCTCCTACTATCTGGCATTTGCTTCCGATAGCCTGGGTAAGTGCTTTCCAGCCATTCCAGTCATCTTCGGCCATTCCATCTTCAATAGAAGCGATAGGGTATTGCTTCACCCATTTTTCCCAGAATTTAACCAGTTCATCGCTGCCCATTACTTTACCACTGCTCTTATGGAAAACATATTTTTTCTTTTTGGCATCCCATAATTCACTGTTAGCGGCATCCATGGCAATCACGATTTGTGAGCCTGTTTTATATCCGGCAGCTGAGATCGCTTCCAAAACGGTTTCAATGGCTTCTTCATTACTTTGGATATTGGGAGCAAATCCACCCTCATCACCCACATTGGTGCTGAAGCCTTTTTTCTTCAATACACTTTTTAATACATGAAAAATTTCAACACCCCAACGAAGGCCTTCACTAAAAGAAGTGGCACCCACTGGCATGATCATGAATTCCTGGAAATCAATTTTATTATCCGCGTGTGCGCCGCCATTTAAAATATTCATCATCGGCATGGGCAATGTTTTGGCATTGGTCCCACCGATATACCTGAACAGGGGAAGTGCCGCTTCTTCTGCAGCAGCTTTGGCAACGGCCATACTAACGGCAAGTATTGCGTTAGCGCCTAATTTGGTTTTATTGGGCGTGCCATCCAGAGCGATCATTGTTTCATCGATGGCAGCCTGTTGTGCCACATCAAAACCAACGATCTCTTCCGCTATAATATCATTTACATTTTTAACGGCTTTTAACACACCTTTGCCGGCATATTTCTTTTTGTCGTTATCACGCAGTTCTGCTGCTTCGTGTATGCCGGTGCTGGCACCACTTGGTACGGCGGCACGGCCCATGGCACCATCATC
>JAYTOS010000283.1:0-13679 GCA_043747705.1 Bacteroidota bacterium | reverse complement strand
TTCAGTTTATCAGCCTGGCTGCCTACATAGGCAGTGAAAGAGAACGGGTCTTCTTTTTTGGCCGGCGCCTGCAACACGGCAAAAGTAGAATAGGCCAATGCTTTTGATTCGCGAATGGTCTGGAATACGATGGCACCCATACTACCTGCACCAAAATAATTATTGAACAGGTTTACCACGGCTTCTTTTTTAGGATCATAGGCATCCAGTGTGCGTGTCCAGTAAATTTCTGCCTGCACCATATCATAATCGGTAAACAATACTTCGTTCTGTGTTTGTTTGCTGCGCTCAAATTTCACTGCTGCAGGAGCCACAGCCCATGATGCCGGCATGGAATGTATTTTACTTATGCCGGCAGTAAATGTTGCCAATGGCTGGGCACCATAATACATGATCTTGTGTTCATAGTTAAGCAGGTTGTGCAGGATAGCTACCAGATCGGCAGCTTTGAGGTTTTTGATCTCTGCATCAGTTAAGGTGTAATTGAAAGGGTTTTTAGCACCATAAGCGTCATAGGTGCGAAGAGCCGACATGATCGCATTTTTATTCAGCTTATTATTGGCTCTTCCTTTGGCAAGCCTGTTTTTCAAACTCTCCAATGCCGCATCATCTTCTTTGCAGTTGCGGATCACATACTCCATTAAGTTCACTGCTTTGTCAAAATTTTCCTGAAGGCCAACAACAGAAATAGTAGTTTCTTCATTTCCCGGATTGATATTGTAACTGCAGGCAAGGTTATAAAACTCCTTACTGATCTGCTCTGCTGTGTATTTATCCGTATTCAGAAACTGAAGATATTGAATGGCCAATGGAAGAAGCTTATCATTCCATCCACCCAAATTAAAACGGTAATACAATTTAAACAAACTGTTTTCTTTATTCTGTACATACAATACATCCGCTTTACCGGTTTTAGCCTGCTGCATATCTTTTGTAAAATCAAGAAATACCGGTTTTACTGGCAGCAAAGGCATATCGTTAACCTGCTTAACAAAAGGCGATTGTTTGCCTGCATTGGTTTCTACGGGTGTGATACTTGGCTTGTCAACCTTTACGATTGATTTGTCTTCGCCTTTTCTTTTGTACAGTACCGCAAAGTTTTTATCGCCAAAGAATTTATTGGCAAAATCTACCAGTTCTTTTTTGGTAACTTTTGCCATTTCATCCAATTGGGCCACATCATCTTTCCAGCCAAGGCCTTTATTTTTGATAAAACCATCTGTAATATTTTCAGCGCGGGCGGCATTTTTTTCAAGCCCCTGTAACTGGCTGAGTTTTTCATTGGCCGTGATGGCTTTGATCAACCCATCATCAAATTTTCCCTCCTTAACTATATTGATCTGCTCCATCAGCAGGTCTTTTACCTGCTCCAATGTTTGCCCCTGTTTTGGAGAGGCCGCTACTATGAAAATGCCATAATCTTTATACTGGCGGACACCTGCATTGGCGCCCTGTAATTTCTGTTGTTTGTTCAAGTTTAAATCAAGCAAACCTGCTTTTCCGTTGGAAAGAACAGATGACAACAAATCTGCCAGCATCGCATCGCGTGAACCCTCCGCTCCGGTTCGGTAAACAATGCGCATGTTTTCAGCAGAGGGGCCGAATACTTCTTTTACAATTGGCCCTTCCAGTGGTTTTTCAGGGGCGGGTTTATATTCAGCTACGGGTTTGGATTTCATGTAACTGAATTTCTCATCGATCATTTTGATCACTTTATCCGGATCCAGGTCACCGGTCAACACAAACGCCATATTATTCGGAACATAATATTTATAATAATAATCGCGGATCGCATTAATGGATGGGTTTTTCAAATGTTCAATGATGCCGATCGTGGTTTGTTGTCCGTAATTATGTGTAGGAAATAAAACCGCATGCATGGCTTCCGACATTTTATTGCCATCATTGTCTAAGCTGCGGTTTTTTTCTTCATACACAGCTTCCAGTTCGGTATGAAAAATACGCAGCACCGGGTTACGGAAACGCTCGGCCTGCACCGTTAAAAATTTATTAAGGGCATTTGAAGGAACATCTTCTTCATACACCGTTTCTTCTACCCAGGTATGGGCATTGGTGCCCTGTGCACCCATGGCGGCCATCAGCTTATCATATTCATTGGCGATAGCATACTTGGAGGCTTCGCCTGAAACACGGTCGATCTCTTTGTAGATTTCTTTTCTGGCAGCGGCATCGGTTGTTTTATTATATTTCTCATACAATGCATCGATCTGGTCGAGCAATGGTTTTTCTTTTGCCCAGTCCAATGAACCAAATTTATCCGTCCCTTTAAACAGGAGGTGTTCTAAATAGTGCGCCAGCCCGGTATGGTCTTTCGGGTCCGTATTACTTCCCGTTCTTACCGGGATCCGAACGGCAATACGCGGTTCTTTTTTATTAACGGAAAGAATAACGGTAAGCCCGTTTTTCAAGGTATAAAACCGGGCGTGCATGGGGTCGTTCGTTACAAATTTATATGTGTAACCGGCAGCCGTTGCCTGGCTCCATTGGTATTTGCTTTGAGCAGGTACCCGCTGACTGCCCGAAACAAGCAAGGCGATCAGCAAAAACTTCATCCATTTCATAAACAGTTTTTTAGTGGCGGGTAAGTTAGAAAAAATATTATATGACCATTTGTAAAATTTGTTAAACCGGATGATTTTATTACAGGTGGGGGTGTATGGGGGATAAACGGCGGATGATGGTTCATAGTTCATGGTTCATAGGAAATAATAAGATGCTATACCATAAACTATGATACATGAACTATTCATCGTTAAGCTTACCTTTGCGGCGAATTTGCTATCTAATCATAAAATCTGAGATAATGGATTACCGTATTGAAAAAGACACCATGGGAGAAGTACATGTACCCACTGATGTTTACTGGGGTGCCCAAACCCAACGTAGTATTGAAAATTTTAAGATTGCGCAGGACATTAATAAGATGCCCAAAGAGATCATCCAGGCTTTTGCCTACCTGAAAAAAGCGGCTGCTTTAACCAACCTTGATGCAGGTGTTTTACCAAAAGAAAAATCAGACCTGATTGGCCAGGTTTGTGATGAGATTTTAGATCACAAATTAGATGCACAATTTCCATTGGTGGTTTGGCAAACCGGTTCAGGCACACAGAGTAATATGAATGTGAATGAAGTAGTGGCTTACCGTGGCCATGTGATCAAAGGTGGTGCATTAACGGATAAGGATAAATTTCTTCACCCGAATGACGATGTGAATAAATCACAATCTTCCAACGATACTTTTCCAACCGCCATGCATATTGCGGCGTATAAAATACTGGTAGAGACAACCATCCCCGGTATTCAAAAACTGAGGGATACACTGGCAAAAAAAAGCAGGGATTATATGCATGTGGTAAAAATAGGCCGCACGCATTTTATGGATGCAACACCACTTACACTGGGACAAGAGATCAGCGGTTATGTATCGCAGTTAGACCATGGATTAAAAGCCATCCATAATACATTGGCACATTTGAGTGAACTGGCTTTGGGCGGAACAGCTGTGGGTACGGGCATCAATACACCAACAGGATACGATGTAAATGTGGCCAAACATATTGCCGGTTTAACAGGTTTACCTTTTGTAACTGCCGAAAATAAATTTGAAGCACTCGCCGCACATGATGCCATTGTTGAAGCACATGGTGCTTTGAAAACTATAGCCGTTAGTTTGATGAAGATTGCCAATGATATCCGTATGTTATCATCAGGGCCCAGGAGTGGTATTGGCGAATTACATATTCCGGATAATGAGCCCGGGTCTTCTATTATGCCCGGCAAAGTAAACCCCACCCAATGCGAGGCCCTAACGATGATTGCCGCACAGGTAATGGGCAATGATGTTGCCATTACTATCGGGGGTGCTACCGGGCATTTTGAATTGAATGTATTTAAGCCTGTAATGATCTACAATTTCTTACACAGTGCCCGTTTGATAGGTGATGGATGTATAAGCTTTACTGATAAATGTGCCGCAGGTTTAGCACCGATAGAAGCCAATATTAAAAAACACGTGGACAATAGTTTGATGCTAGTAACCGCATTAAACACCAAGATCGGTTATTACAAAGCCGCCGAGATCGCACAAACCGCACACAAGGAAGGAACTACTTTAAAAGAAATGGCTGTAAAACTTGGTTATTTAACGGCACAGGAATTTGATGAATGGGTTATACCGGCGAATATGGTAGGTGAAATCAAATGATTAAGCACTTGAATGCGTAAATAAAAATCAGAAATAATACTTAAAATCATTTTATGAATACACTTCAATTCTTAGCCATTCTGGCTTATGTAACAGTGATGATTCTTTTTTTATATTTCAATACCAACAAATTTGAAAAAGGATGGGTGAAGAACCTTTTGTCTTCAGGAAAATATAAAAACCTGCGCGGGGGATATATTTACTTTCGGTTTATTGCTGCCGGGGTGGTTATTTCTTTAGTAATTCTATTAAAATGGATTGGGGTACAATAGGTTCAATTATTTATCGCATGGTAATGATAGTACCGATTATCAATTATTTCTTCACCACAGCAGGTTTCAACAACTGCGTATCTGTTGCCAGATTACTTACCTGGTAGCCACCGGAATCTATGATGGCTTTGGGAAATGCATTTTGTAATATAATCCATTCATTTTTTGGCATTTTGGTTTGACCAAGATAGATGCTGGTAAGTTCCTGCAGGCTTTTCAACTGCAGCAGGCCCTTGAGCGTTATTTTAGCACCTACCAGGTTCAGGTATTGTAAGTGATTGAGGGATTTGAGATACCCTAATGCTCCATCACTAATATTTGAATGCTCAATACTCAACCTCGTTAAGCCATTATACTCCGCCAGTTTTTGCCAGGATATTTCTGATAATTGTATGCCGGGCATTTTTAACCAGATGAGTTGTTTTTTTACAGAAAGCAGTAAGTTTTCTGTTTGCTTATCCGGGCTTTCTACGTTTACAAAATTTGCCGTGAGGTAGTTACTATTTATTGATACAGGCAATATGGTTACACCGGCTTTATGTAATCCGTTGAGCGCGGCATCGGGCGCTTTTTCTACAGCCTCATCCGGAACAGCTGATTTTTTTGTGATGGCTACCCCGCTTTTTTGCAATGCTGCTAACGCTGATTTGATGGCAGCAGGTTGCTCAAGTTCTTTTGATTTTTTATCGAAGCTTAACCCGGTTGCTATCCACCAATGTAATAAAACCCTTTCCTGTTCTGATAATTGTGGCTTGCCTTTGGGTGGCATATGTTTTTCTTCCAGTGGATCCATTATAACCCGTTTATACAACTCACTGGATTCAGGGTTACCCGCTATTACAATCTGGCCATCTTTCCCTCCTTTCAACAACCATTCCTTACCATCTAATCGTAAACCGCCTTTCTGTTTGGCTTGTGCATGGCATTTATAACATTTTTGTTGCAACACAGGTTGAATAATATCTGTAAAAACAACGGCTTCCTGTGTATTGGCTATCGCTTTAGCAGTAACCGTACTGTCTTTCGCATCAGCCGAAAAAGCTTTTGTCAGATATCCTTCCCCATGGGTGAGTGTACCACCGAGATGGCCGGCTACCATTATCAAACTAAATAAGAGGATGGCTATCCATTTTAAAAAAATATTTTTTTTCCTGTACGAAAAATAATATCCTGCCGCAGCAATAACCGCTACACTGATTCCCAACCATCTGTGAAGGTCGAGTGTTGTTTCATCATATTCGCCACCCGATGCCAATAACCAGCCACTAAAACAAGACATTACCGCTGTAATACTTCCAGCCAGGTAAGCAATGGGAATAGCAGGTTCCAATACAGCATATTTTTCTTTGCCCGATAACCATTGCAGCAGTAAGGCAAGCAATAAAATACCGATTGGCAAATGAACCAGTACAGGATGAAAGTGGCCGATAAATTCTGTAGTTACAAAAAGCATCATAAATACATCTCCGGTTAATTGTTATGCGCCGTATCTTTTTCTAAGCAGGTTCATCATATGAACATTGATACCCCATTGATCGGCCAATGGTTGCCTTGTGTAAGGTAAGGTTGGCATATAATCCGGCGGCCCGAACTCAGTAAGGATAGTGAGTTTGTTAGTGCCATTTTTAACTTTCATTTCCACTACTTTATCCCACCATTTGAGGTGCCTCTTTACCGCCGTTTCCCATTCAGGCGCACGTGGGTCATTCACCTGAGGTCCTTCAGAATGGCCAATGCGGGCATGGATATGATCTACCCTTGTTAAAGCCAATTGCACTGTGTCTTCCTGGTCATGTAAAAGTGATTCGTGCACGTTGCACCAATGCGATACATCAAACGTCATCCGCAACTCAGGGAATTTCCGGATGTATTGTTTGGCTATATGCGCTGCAAATAATATTCTTGAACGATGTGTTTCATGACAGATCAATACACCCGTTTCTTTCGCCAGCCCAATGGTATGTTGAATAATCTCTGCATTTACTTCCATCGGAAAATAATCCCGTCCGCCATGGCAATTGATATATAAAGGGCGTTGCGTAGTTTGCCTTGCAGCTGCATTAATCATTTGTTTAAATCCTGCTACATGTTTTACAGGATCCTGGTCGCCCACGCCACATAAGAACCCAATATCTAATTTGTATTTTTTCAACGCACCAAATAATTCATCCTGGCCTTTGGTATCAGCGGGCCACCATACTTCAATACCATCATAGCCGGCTTCTTTTGCTTTGGCACAAAAGGCATCTACCGATCCTGCAAAGCCCCAGTTCGTTCCCATAATTTTCAATGAAAAATCAGCAGGTATTTGTATGGCCGGTTTAGTTGCCATCAATTCTTCAAAAGGTGTGAGGGCCAGTGCGCCGAGTGCTGTGGTCATAGATAAAAATTTTCTGCGGTCTAAACTCATTTTATTTTTAGTTATCGGTATTAAAAACAGAATCTTGTTTTAATCATTGCTGTTAGTCGCCTGACCTCAGGTGTTCAGAATATTATATTTTCACGCAAAGAAGCATAAGAAGCAAAGTCGCAAAGTTATGCCTGGCGTCTTATTTTTTACTTTGCGGCTTTGCGTGAATATCTTTCAAACATTTGTAGTTACCTGCCTGCCGTGATTGTTCGCCTGACCAACACCCTACGCTACAATCTCATTGATCACTCTCCCATGCACGTCCGTTAACCTGAAGGGTCTTCCCTGAAAAGGATAGATCAGTTTCTCATGATCAAACCCCAACTGGTTCAGGATGGTTGCCTGTATATCAAAAGCCGTTACTTTTCCACTGATGGCACTGTATCCAATCTCATCTGTTTCACCAAAACTAGTGCCCTGTTTAATTCCGCCACCCGCCATCCAGATAGTAAAAGCTTCTGTATGGTGGTCGCGCCCTTTGAACGGCATCTTTTTCCCGTCCCTGTTTTCCTGCATCGGTGTACGGCCAAATTCACCGCCCCATACTATAAGCGTTTCATCAAGTAAGCCCCTTTGTTTCAGATCCAATAATAATGCAGTAACCGGCTTATCTATACTGCGGCATTTATTTACGAAACCATAATCAATAGCCAGGCTTTCATCCGTACCATGGCTATCCCAGCCCCAATCAAACAATTGCACAAAGCGTACCCCTTTCTCTACTAATTTTCTTGCGAGTAATACATTATTGGCAAAGCAGGCTTTACCGGGTTTAGTGCCATACATTTCATGAATATATTCCGGCTCATCATTTATATTCATCACATCGGGCACAGATATCTGCATGCGGTAAGCCATTTCGTATTGTGCAATACGCGATACAATTTCCGGGTCCTTGAATTCTTCGTAGGTAAGCCGGTTTGCTTCATTGATCGCCTCAATAGAAGCTTTGCGCAGGTCGCGATCCATACCTGCCGGATCTTTGATAAACAAAACCGGGTCGCCCTCACTCCTGCATTGCACACCCTGGTAAACCGACGGCAGAAAACCACTGCCCCAAACACTTTTGCCGGCATCAGGGAATTTTCCTCCTGATGTCAATACCACAAACCCGGGCAGATTATCATTCTCACTCCCCAATCCGTAAGTAACCCATGAACCCATGCTTGGCCTGCCCAATCGGGGTGACCCGGTATGCATTAATAATTGTGCAGGGCCATGATTGAACTGATCTGTTTGTACCGCTTTTAAAAAACTTACTTCATCTGCAACCGTTGCAAAATGCGGCAGGTGATCCGATACCCATGCACCGCTCTCACCCCTTTGTTTGAAATTCGCCTGCGGCCCCATCATTTTTGGAACACCCCGGATGAAAGCAAATTTTTTCCCTTCCAACAATGATTGAGGGCAATCCTGCCCGTCTAATTTCATCAGGTCTGGTTTATAATCAAACAACTCCAGCTGTGAGGGAGCACCTGCCATATGGAGATAAATAACCGACTTTGCCTTACCCGCAAAATGCGGTGCATGCGGCATTAATGGATTGGTACTATTAAATAACGCCGACCCATCTTTTGCACCCAGCCAATTACAACCACCTATAAAAGAACCCAATGCCATAGCGCCCATACCGGTAACACATTCCTGAAAGAAATGCCGCCGGGTAGTTTGCTGAAGCACCTGCTCATTGGCTTCTTTAATAATACGGTCGTTATGCTTACTCATGATGATTAATTTTTGGTGATGAATTCATCCGTATTCATCATGGCTGCTGCAACTACAATTAAAGCAGCAGTTTCAGGGTGCTGGTTTTCTTTTTTATTGCCTGTTATTTCACACATTTTTCCGCTGTCATTATGAAACAGTTTTAACGCGGTAGTATATAATTTCTCAAAGGCATTTCTTTTTTCATTACTGATCGGATGATACATGGCCAACTCATATCCCTTACTGATCTGCTTGCCGGGATCTTTTTCTGCGAGCGACTGGATACGCCATGCAAAATGTTGTGCCGCTTCAATATAAACTGAATCATTCAAGGTGGTTAGTGCCTGTAAAGGCGTATTGGTTCTTATTCTCCGTGCTGTGCATACTTCCCTGCTGGTACCATCAAACGTGATCATAGATGGATAGGGAGCCGAACGTTTCCAATAAGTGTACAATGCCCTTCTGTATTGATCGGTGCTATCATTCTTTTTCCAATATGCCCCATTCCATGGCGACATCCATATGCCATCAGGTTGAAAAGGCATAACACCGGGGCCATACATTTTTTCGCTGAGTAACCCGCTTACCCACAATGCCTGGTCGCGTATCTGCTCAGCCGACAGTCTTACGCGCGGGCCCCTCGCATAAAATTTATTATAGGGATCTTTTGTTATGGCATCCTTATCCATTTTTGAATCCTGGCGATAGGTTGCGCTCATCGCAATTTCTTTCATCAGCTTTTTCAGGTTCCATTGGTAATCTGTCATGAGCTTCCACGCCAAATGATCCAGCAATTCGCGGTGTGTTGGCGGAATACCCTGTGTGCCCATATCTTCCAGTGTTTCGGCAATTCCCTGGCCAAAGAATTGTTCCCATATCCGATTAACGATGGTGCGTGATGTGAGTGGATTTTTTTTATCCGTCAGCCACATCGCCATGCCCAAACGGTTGCGAGGTGCATTGGCAGGAAGCCGGCCCAATGATGCCGGAACATCTGCTATTACTTCTTTACCTTTTACTAACCAGTTTCCCCTTTCGAAAACATGGGTTTGACGAAAAAGTTCTTTTGGATTATCCATCATCACTGGCGTAGTGGTAACCTGTGAGGGAGACAGCAATTCTTCAAAATGTTTGTACGCACTGTCATAACCAGGCAAATCTTTACCTGGAAAAGGATTGGTAAAGAAAAACCAGTCGAATTGCATTCCGGTTTCTTCAGGCGTTTTCAATTGTGGGTTGGTATAGGTAAAATATAAATGATGTATGCCGCTGGTTGATGGAATAGTCAGCTTTGCTACTTTCCAGCCACCTTTTGTTTCAGTTACTTTCAAACGGCTGATGACAATCCCATCGGATTTGTCGAGATGAATCAACCATTCCCCACCGGGCTTCCAGCTTATGTAACGATAGTAGAGTTGTGTACGGCCGGTAAGATCAACATTTTTAATTCTCGATATGGCTTTGTTACGAAGCACCAGCCACTTGGTATCGGTAAGGGCACTGTTGGTAAGTTCATCTGCGGCTATTGAATTGATAGCGGGCTCCCCCGTTTTTACAAACATGCTCAATTCTTTCTCGCGATTGGGTGTATTAGTATGAAGCCACTGCTTCACTTCAACATATTTTATACTATCCTGTTTATGAAATTCCCGGAGTACCGGATATTCGGCGTAAGTATCCTCATCCCTTGTATTATTAAAGAAGGCCATGAACTTATAATATTCTTCATGACGAAAAGGATCATACGGATGACTATGGCATTGCACGCAGGCAAAAGTGGTACCCATTAATGCTTCCCAGGTAGTATTCACACGGTCTATTACTGCAGCGGTGCGGAATTCTTCGTTATCGGTTCCGCCCTCGTCATTCGTCATCGTATTTCGATGAAAAGCCGTGGCAATATATTGCGCATCTGTTGGATTGGGTAACAAATCACCAGCCAGTTGCTCAATTAAAAAACGATCGTAGGGCTTATTGTCATTAAAGGCTTTGATCACCCAATCGCGGTAACGCCAGATAGAACGCGCATCATCCCGTTCATATCCTTTGGTATCAGCGTAACGGGCCATGTCCATCCACATGGCTGCCCATCGTTCACCAAAATGCGGCGAGGACAATAAAGTGTCTACCAGGTGTTCGTATGCATTTGCCCTTGTATCATTCAAAAAATAATCACTGATAATTTTTGGTGCAGGCATACCGATAAGATCAAGGCTCACCCTTCTCAGTAAGGTTGCCTTGTCTGCTTCAGCTGTAGGATGCAATCCCTCCTTTTTTATTTTTTGATAGATAAATCGGTCAACATCATTTTGTATCCAGGAAGGTTTTCCAAATAAGCCGAAGGGTCCGCTGCCGGCATCAGGGGTAATTATGGGTTGTACGGGTGTATAAGCCCAATGATCGCCCCATACTGCCCCCTGCTTAATCCATTTTTTTAATATACTGATCTCATCATCCGTTAAAGGCGTATGTTTATAAGGCATTCTTTCTTCCGGATCTTTCAAGGTTAGCCGTCTGATCATTTCACTATGTGAGGGATCGCCGGGTATGATGGCAGGTTTGCCAGATTTATTTATGGCCAATGCATCGGTCCTGAATAAAAGACTAAACCCACTCTGTCTTTTCACACCACCATGACAGGCGATACATTTTTTATTGAAGATGGGTTTGATCTCGGTATTATAATCAACCGTATGACCGGAGATAACAAATGAAAAAGTGAGTACTGCCAGTACCAACACAAATACTATCCAGAAAGTTTTGGGTAAATGCAGCAATCGCATGCCGGGGTTGATTTATAGTTTTAAAGTTAAACTATTTCGGCTTTTAATGAAAACTAGTTTATGCATTAAAAATGCCACAGATAGCATAGATCATCACAGAAAAAAATTGTGAAATCTAGGGCCTCTGTGGCAAGAAGAATAATCAACAGTTATTAATGTACTTTCTTCCCACCCAAATAAGTTGCACTAACTTTTACGTTTAAAATATCGGTCTCCGCCACTTTCATGAGGTCCTTATCTAATAAAATAAAATCAGCTTTTTTGCTTGGTTCCAAACTACCCACTTCTGTTTCGAGAAAGCTGGCTTTGGCGGCCCAGATGGTCATGCCCCGAATGGTTTCTTCCCTGCTCAAAGCATTTTCCATTTGAAAGCCATTGGCGGGAAACCCTTTCGCATCTTTACGGGCAACGGCCGCCAGAAAAGTTTTGAACGGCGAAATATCTTCTACCGGAAAATCGGTGCCCAATGGCAGCCATCCGTTTTGTTGCAGCAGTTGTTGATAGGCATAGCCGCCTTTCAATCTTTCTTTACCCAATCTTTCTTCTGCCCAGTACATATCGCTGGTGGCATGTGTTGGCTGAACGGAAGGAACAATACTGGCGGATCCAAACAAGTTAAAATCTGCCTGGTTAATAATCTGCGCATGTTCAATACGCCAGCGTTTATCGTTTTTACCCTTCAGGTATTTATTATAAATGTTCAGTATTTCGCGGTTGGCGCTATCCCCGATAGCATGTGTGCACATTTGAAAGCCAGTGGCGGCCAGTACTTGGGCCAATGAATCGTAATGGCTTTTATTACGCAGTAAAAATCCCTGCCAACCTGCTTTATCATTGTAAGGCTGTAATAAACAGGCACCGCGGCTGCCTAAAGCGCCATCGGCATATACTTTAAACCCTTTGACAAATATTTTATCGGTTTTGTATGGACCCGTTTTCAAGTATTTATCAAGGTTCTCATTATTATCGCTCAGCATAACAAACAACCGAATATCGAGTTTACCTGATTTTTGTAACGCATCTATCGCATCTACATCGCGGTAGCTTAAGCCACAATCAGTGATTGTTGTCAACCCCTGCTCAAAACAGTTTTTTTGTGCAGCCTGCAGCGATTGAATATATACTTCTTTAGTAGGTTCGGGAATTTGATCGTATACTTTATTATCTCCATTATCAATCAACACACCTGTTAATTTTCCATCTTTCATTTCAATGGAACCGCCTACTATAGTTTGTCCGGCTTTAATACCGGCCATATCCATTGCTTTTTGATTGGCGATAGAAGCATGCCCATCCACCCTGGTTATGATCACCGGTTTATCGGGAAACAGTTTGTTTAATTCTTCATTGGTAGGATATACTTTTCCGGGCCAGCGATTCTGGTCCCAGCCACGACCCTGTATCCATGGGAGGTTTGGGTGCTGGTCAGCAAACGCTTTTACCCGGGCCACTGTTTCTTCCCATGTATTGGCACCAAACAGGTCTGCCTGGAACAATGACCTTCCATACCCAACAAAATGCGCATGCGCATCAATAAATCCCGGGTAAACGGCTTCGCCTTTAGCATCAATATTTTCTGCGGCAGTATATTTTTTCAGTATGTCATCATTCTTACCAACAGCTACAATTTTCCCGTCTTTTACAGCCATCGCTTCTAACACCGTAAATGCAGAATCAACTGTATAAATGACTGCGTGATGAATAATCGTATCTACTTTGCTGGTGGAACAGGAGACAAGGATAAATAGCATTACAATGGTGACTATTTTTTTCATGATAGCTGTTTAGGAAATAAAGATAGTGGGTTTGAACAAAAGGTTAAATGGGTTAAAGTAGTTAAAAAGGTTGTAATTCATTTTATTCTCTGTAAAATAAAAATGGGCAATAAGCAATTTTACATGCTTACTACCCATTTAACTTCTTTAACCCATTTTAACCAATCCCTACTTCAAAAGTTCGCATGGCTTCAACCCTGTATGCTTCTTGAACGCCGCAGAAAAATGCGAGATGGAGGAATAACCTAACAAAGCAGACACATCAGTTACGCTCAATCCTTTTTCATACAAAAGGTATTTGGCGTGTTCCATACGTTGTTGCTGGTAAAAATCGAATATCGTGGTGCCAAAAACTTCTTTGAAACCTTTTTTCAGGTAGCACTCATTCATGGCCACTTTACGGCTCAGTTCCTTAATGGTAATAGGGTCTCCGATATGTTGTAATAAAATATCCCTGGCCTGGTAAATTCTTTCCCTGCCGCTTTCATCGGCAAGGAATTTACAGGC
>JAYTOS010000282.1:0-4829 GCA_043747705.1 Bacteroidota bacterium | reverse complement strand
CACCCGCATTATGGATAAAGTGGGTGCCAAAAGCATTGCAGGCATTATTACCTATGCAGTAGAAAGGGGTATTTATAAACGTCAACTCATGCATTCCGGCCCCGAGGCAACGCCACAGGAAAGCGAAACAGAAAATGATGTTATTATCCCTTAATAACCCCAGCTTTTCATGATTTTCAGATCTTCTTTGGCACAATCCAGTGGGGGTTTGCCTTGGTAAGATTCCTGTTCAATAATAAAATGTAATGTGCCCCCTGATTTTTTTCCGAGATCGGTAATAGCCCTGGTATTAGCGACACCTGTACCCAAAATAGTACTTTCATACTTTTCACCATGTTCATTCTCAGCTTTAGCTGATTTGATCTCGTCTTTCACATGCAGGGAAATAAACCTGCCGGGATGTTTTTTTACGATCTCATACGCATCGGCACCTGTACCGTATAAATTGCCCATATCCAATTGCTGCACTACCAGGGAAGGATCAGTGCTATCAAGGATGATGTCATATACTTTTTGTCCGTTTAAAGACTGCGTGAATTCGAAATTATGGTTATGATACCCAAAGCGCATACCTGATTTCTTACACAGTTCACCACTCTTATTGAATACCTCCATATATCGTTTCATATCATCGTATGTTTTGCGGAGGCTCTCGTCCAGCCAGGGGCTGATCACAATCTGCTGGCCCACGATAGCTGCATCTTCCACGGTATATTTCCATGGGTCGGTAAAGTCTTTTTTAGTTGCATCCCAATGATCTTTGCCCATTACGGTATGTCCGCTGAGCATTTTCATACCGTGGCCAGCGAGGATTTTTTTAAATTCTATGGCACTATATCCATAAAATTTGCGGTTTACATAGTTGGCATGTTCTACATATTTATATCCCATATCAGCCAGTGCCTGTAAAGTGGCCAGCGGGTCTTTCTTCATCTCATCCCTTACCGAATAGAGCTGGATACCTGTAATGGATCCTGGTTTTGCCGCTGCCAATAGCTGGCGCGATAAAAAAGAACTACCCGCAACGAGTACGCCGGTTTTTTGCAGAAATGACCTTCTTGATGTGTTCATAGTATTTGGTTTGGTGGTGTTTTATCACCACATTCAACAATATGGTTTGCAATCAATAACAGAACTATAAATATAAGGAATATCTGCAATTTTCCGTTCCCGCATACTTGCTACGCCCTTTTTCATAGCAGGTTGGGCCGCAGAGATCATTTCTTTTTCAACGGATCCAATAAGTACGCCAGCCCGTTTATTTTTATTACCAGCATGGTTTCCAGTAAAATACCCAGTTTGCCTTTGGGGAAACCTTTGCGTTGAAACCATTCGAGATAATGATCCGGGAGATCGCATAACAGTCTCCCTTTGTATTTACCAAAAGGCATTGGCATGGTTACCAGCTCTTTTAATAATTCGGGGTTGGGTTCTGAGGTATCGTAGGGCATGAATAAAAAGTAAATATAATATCTCTTTTCATTAAAGATCAATCTCTGAATCTGTGGCGAAATTTTCGGTTTATCTTGCCATTATGAAAACGGCTACTATCCAGGAATTAAAGCAGGAGCTGCACGGCATTGCCGCGGGTAGGCTGATGGAGCTGTGCCTTCGCCTGGCCAAATTTAAAAAAGAAAATAAGGAGTTGCTTACCTATTTATTATTTGAGTCGCATGATGAGGAAGCATATATCAACAGCGTTAAATTATTAATTAATGATGGCTTTACAGAATTACCAAAAGCTAATTTATACCTTACCAAAAAAAGTCTTCGTAAGATTCTACGGGTTACCAATAAATATATCAAATACACAGGATCTAAGCTGGTGGAAGTAGCCTTACTCATTTATTTTTGCAGGAAAGTAAAAGAGTCCGGAATCCCCATTCAAAAAAGTAATGTGCTGACCAATTTATATCAACAACAAATAAAAAAACTCAATACCGCACTACAGCAACTACATGAAGATCTGCAGTATGATTATCAGCAGGAAGTGGATGGGCTTGGGTTGGAGGAAGTTTCTTTGATGACAAAGATTTTTGGAAAGCGCCGATCTTAGTGGTTACTTGTTTTTAAACGCAAACATGCAAAGTAAAATTAAGGGCGGTATTTGATCAGCTTACGCTTCCTCATCAAAGTATAATTTATAAAAATGTTTACCTGTTCTTTCATCGTATCCTTTTTCAATCAGGTCTTTCCGGCCGTGGATATAGACGTGGAAATTCTTATCTAGTTTTAATATACTTTTAAAAACACGTTGCTGTTTTTTTACGGCAGACAGGTGAATATCAAACGCATCTTCTATGCTAACCTGTTTGGCCGCTTCGTATGATTGTTTGTATTGCGTAAAGCTTTCAATCACTTCGGGGTGGTGCAGAACTTCTTCGGCAAATTCGGTAAACTTAAATTCATCTTTTGTTTTAAAATAATCCATGCTCCGGTTCAGCATATCTATTTGGTCGCTCTTATTCACATCGAATTTTTCCGAAAGTTCATTACTGATAAATAATTTGCACATGCCCAAAGCCGCATGAGTATAATGATAACTGTTGGCACTTCGGGTGACCTGTAAAAAATCGTTTACCCAATATTGTGCATCTTGCTTTTTGTTGGTATTGTCCACTACACAAACCACATAGCCATTCTTCCGGTTTTGCTTAAAGATCAAACAGCCTTTATCCAGTTTATTTATATCAATCCCGTCTTCTGCAATTACTTCCCAGTTTTCGCCATGGGGGAACACTTTCAGAAAGGTTTCCTTTGTCTCACTTTTAAAAATGCCGATTGCATCTGTATATTCTACACCAAAAGGAACATTACTAAAACGCACCACATACAATTCCCCTTCTTTCACTTTTGCATGTGTGCTTTTGTTATAAAGGAACTGTGCTAATAGTGCGCTCTGTTCTACAAAACTCGTCGGGTTGTCAAATAGCCGGGTTGTATAATGGTACACTTCATTCAACGCAAGGTCGCTGATATGGGTAAACTGGAATTGCTCATGTTCATTAAAGGGACCGAGAAAATATTTCGTTAACAGTCCCCGAACGATTTCGTCATTCAATGTTAACGGGTTTGCCGAAAGTTTCAATGCTTCGCCGCGGGTGGGGTTACCTACTTTATGAACGATCACCTGTTCTAATTGTACACTGTCAATGCTTGTCATGGAGCGAAGATAGGAAGGGGAGGATCAGTTTGGGGTCTAGCGTTTGGGGTTTGGCGTTTCAAATATTTAGTAACACCCGGGAATATGTGAGGGTAAACTGTCTGTTATGAGGCTTAATTTTGAACGGCTAAATGGGTTTATTCAAAACCAAATTCGGTTTTCGGGCATAAATACCGCACCTTTACAGTGTTTTTGCCCTCATTACAGCCGGCTTAACAACCCCTAAACCCCTAAATAACTCTCATGTATACACAGATTTGGAGCAAGTACCTTCCCATTATCAAGATATTATTGAAAAGAACATTAAATGGCGACCAGGTATTGGATCTGAACCGGATTGATTTTGAAAGGGCCGGAAGTGGCCGCAAAGCGGGTTATAAGTTTTCCATAGAGTTTACCAAAGGCCGCGTGGCCAATATCATCAGTGGTTCGCCATTGGCTTCAGATCTGGCATTTGTAATGTTGGAAGACGCTAATATCAAACCTTTATTGCTTACAAGCCATTATGTTGTATCACTGAATACCAAATTTCAGTTAAGCCTTAAAAATGTTACCCCAAAAGAAGACGCAGAAGTGGGAACCGAGGAAGCTGCTGATTAATTATGATCCCGGATTGTTATCGCTTCCGGATTACCCATTGTACATGGCAAAATTTTTAACGGGTAATTTTTCGCGATTTCAGGTCAAATTTTTGTCCGTTTCCCAGAAAATAGAATGGGCCTGATGAACTGTTTAGTTCCCGCGGACCTTTGGACTGTCCATTAATCTGGTCTATATCATAAATAGCCACATACGAAGTGCCGATCACCTGAAAGACATCTTTCTGAACCACAATGGCGGTACTTTCATCGAGCCCGATACCCAGGAGCTCGGGATATTTTTTAATTACATCCACAAGATCAAAAATCCTGTTCCGCTTTAAGTGATGCTGGTCAATGGTAACATTATGCATAAAGTTCAGCCCCTCTGTATGATCACCAATCATAATGGTATTACCTTTTGTATCTCCACGTACCATAAAAGAGCCTTGTATGGTAGCACCCGCAGAAGTGCCCCCAATCACACCGCCCCTGTTCAGCACATTCATACATTCTTTTTGGGTGAGCGTATGTAAATAAGCGTCGGCCAGTTTCCATTGGCGCCCACCCCGGAACCAAATACCCGTTGCGGCTTTCAGTGGTGCCACGAAAGCTTCTGTATTAGCTGTCTTCGGATCGCGGGTATGGAGGAAACTGATTTGATGTACGCCTAATTTTTCCAGTGTTTCTTTTTCTACAGACCTGCCTTTACTGATGGAAGAATCTTCATCAGCGGTAGTAACGATAATGATATTGGCGCCGGGGCCTCCTGCCAGTTCTATAAATTTTGACCATATATCAACACCCACATTTCCTCCTCCCACAATAATCAATGATCCTTTTTCCGGGCCGATAACAGCGGGTTCTTTTGTTTGTGCTTTTGATTGCAGGCAAATGAAAAGCGCGGCCAACACCCATACCGGATATTTATTTTTCATGTTTATTTTTTGATTGATTGCTTTGCACATATTTTTTTAAATTAACCAATATATTCAGGCAGAAAATTACAGCATGCTTTTTACCGTGCCCCCATCTACCGTTATTGTTTCTCCGGTAACATACCGGCTCATCGGGCTTAATAACCACAG
>JAYTOS010000281.1:0-1125 GCA_043747705.1 Bacteroidota bacterium | reverse complement strand
GCAGAGTACCGGTTCTATACAGAGAATAAAGGTTGGATAAATATATATGGCAGCACCTACATTGATCGTAATAGAGAAGGTAAAGCCATCCGGTTAATTGGCAATATGATAGATATAACCGAACGCAAAAAAGTGGAAGGGCTTTTACAAAAATCGTACGAAGATATCCGCCAGCTTGCTAGTAACCTCCAAAACATCCGGGAAGATGAACGAACTAATATTGCCCGTGAAATACATGATGAACTGGGGCAACAGCTTACCGGGCTGAAGATGGATTTACATTGGCTTGCCCGTAAAATTAACAGCGCCGATAAAGAAATTAATGATAAAATGAAAGAAAGCATTGAACTGATAAATACAACCATTACATCAGTAAGAAAAATTTCTACCAACCTGCGGCCAGGTATACTGGATGATTTGGGTTTACTGTCGGCTTTGGAATGGCAGGGTGAAGAGTTTCAAAAACGTTCAGGTATAAAGGTTGAATTTATAAATAATGCAGGTGAAATAACTGTGCAGCCCGAAGCCACCACAGCTATTTTTAGGATTTACCAGGAACTCCTTACCAATATTGCACGCCATGCCAAAGCCAGCCTGGTAAGGTCTGTATTGTATAAAGACGAAAGCCGGCTATATTTTAGTATTACTGACAATGGCGTTGGATTTAATTTAGAAACAATCAGTAATAAAAGAACACTGGGTTTATTGGGAATTAAAGAACGAACTTTATTGTTGGGAGGTACTTATGAATTTAAAAGCAAACCGGGTGAAGGCTCGGTAACCACCATTTCGGTTCCGTTAAACCTGGTAAACAGTACAATTTAAAATGAATATTATGCTGCGAATTTTAATTGCCGACGATCATACTGTTGTTCGTAAAGGGCTGAGACAAATTTTGCTGGATGAATTTCCTACCGCCGTAATTGAAGAAGTAGCCGATGCCGAAGCGTTGATAAAAAAAGTGATGGCTGCCCAATGGGATGTGGTAGTGAGTGACCTCTCTATGCCCGGCAGAAGTGGACTGGATGCCCTGCAACAGATAAAACTTAGTTACCCAAATTTACCGGTTCTCATTCTTAGTATTCATCCTGAAGAACAATATGCATTGCGTGCCCTTAAATCAGG
>JAYTOS010000280.1:0-1297 GCA_043747705.1 Bacteroidota bacterium | reverse complement strand
TTGATATCCTGTTGTGTTTGTTTAATGGCATTTTCTTTTAACTGCTCATTAAAAGCAATCACTTCATTGTGGCGCAACTGTATGGTCGCTTTCAATTCGTTCACAATTATTTCCTGTGCACTGATCTCTTCTACCAGTTTCTCCAGATTTTTTGCACGACCGATCTTTTTCCCCTCAAACAAACCAACACTACCGCCGGTGAGAGAGTATTTTCCCTTTACATATTTGCCTGTTTTTTCCAATACCACGGCACCATTGCTGTTAGCAAGCGCTTCTTCATTTTCGGCAATAAAAACATTGCCCAATAAGTATTTTGCAAGATGGTTGTATTTACCATCAATCTCCACCACACTTAACGCAGGTATGGTTCCATCCGGTTGGTGATCCGTGATTGGTGTCTCCATCCCGGCCGTGGTTGGTGTCCCCACTAACCACTTCTCCAATCTATCCTGCAAAAAGAAATTAGCCTTGCCTTTTTTATTATCATCCAACAGATGGATCGCCTTCAATCCTTCTTCTAAATTATTTACCACGTAATAATTCAGATAAGGTTCCAGCACATTTTCTACGGCTGCCCTGTAATCAGGCTGCACATACATAATGTCACTCAACAAAGGTGCTTCATGATTCCAGTTGGGATTTTTGTGTAAGAACTTTACACTCTCGGGATAACCTTCCATGCTATCCACCAGGCTTTTCAGCAGGGCGTATTCATTTTTCTTGCTATCGAATTTTCTATTTTCTTCTGCCAGTTCTGCACGCAAACCTTCCAGCATGCTCTGGGTTTGAAATATCTGTTCCTTCGTAAACTCGTGGTGATCCTGCAATTGCTGCAGGTCCACTTTCTTTTGCTCCAGTTCATCCGCCTTCACCTTTCTATCGGCCTCTAATTGCTGCAACTGGCTTTGCCGCTGTGACTTTTCATCCTGTATCTGCACAATGGTGCGTTGTACGTTCTGAATGCTGGCATCCGCCACCGCTACTTTCTTTTCTGCATCAAACTGGTTGCGCTGAATGGCCTGGTTTTCCCTGCGCAAAGCATCAATGCTGCTGCGCTTTTCATCAAATATTTTGCGCTTGTCTTCTACCGTATTTTTTAATTCATCCAACCTGCCTTCCAGTTCTTCCAGCTTCTGCTCATCATCACCAATCTGCACATTGGTAAACTGAATGCTTTCATCCAATCCCTTTAACTGACCGCCGGCTTTTTGTAAAAACTCATTCAGGCTGGTTTCTCTTTCTCTTAAATATTGCAGGCGTTGTGCTGCCAAACTCTTTTCACTTTCCTTGTTTCTAA
>JAYTOS010000279.1:0-6274 GCA_043747705.1 Bacteroidota bacterium | reverse complement strand
CAGCTGTCATAAGGATACAACGGAAAATATACCTATGAACAGCTGTAACTTTATCAATTTCAGATATTAAAAGGGCGCAAAAGACACTCTCGGAGAATTGTCGAATAATTATATTTCAGTCGGTTTCGACACTACTTATAGCGATAGTGAAATAAGAAAGTTTATATCCTCTATAAATGATTTTGATCAAAATTACCATTACACTCTCTATAAAAGCAAGTTAGTGGCCTTAAAGTTCAACACCTCGAAGACCTGCGAAGAAATAACCGGTATTATTTTCAACCTGCAAAAAAGCCCGATCGTTGAATTTGCAAGCTATACAATGAAAACAAATAACTGCCAAAGTATGATCATGAGGCAAATGGGAAATCTTTGTGTGGATAGTTACAGCGACTATTTTGGTGTAAAAGTCCCTGATGAAAATAATTTGACTGATTTATATAAAATGATTGCCGAAACAAAGACCGTTCTTGTAGAACAGGATCAATTTATGAAGGACTGGTTTTGGTTAAAAGCCACAAAAAACTCCACTGGTGACGCTTTAAAAATGGCCAACTATTTTTATGAATCAAAGCACTTCATAGCTACTGAGCCTGACATTCTTAAGTTTCCTGTTGAATAAAAAACTACCGCAACCAGGGGCGTTGATATGATCATTCCTGATTATTCATTCCTGCCAGAAGTTTCAAATCATCAATACCTTGGTTCTCTTGAAGTCTAGTTCGGACAACATTGTCAAGGAAAGGCGTAAGCTCCCCTGCATCTCGTGCATTAGTGCCAACTGCCCGTTCTGGTAATAGGCATACTCGCGCCCGATCTCATCGTCAAACCCTTAAATGTTCCACGGTTTCGGTGGCAAAATCCGTTATTGCAAAAAAAGTGGCATAGGCACATTGATGTATTATCTAATAGGTTGATTTTTATAATTTTAGCTAAATATATTAATTAAAATATAGTAAAATATCAGTTTATAAGCTGACATTTTAATATAAATTGTAAGCTTATAGTATTACATTTGTGCAATTATTGTCAGTTTATATACTGACAATTCTGATAAATTATACAAATATGAAAACCAGGAACCTGCAATTAAAACAAATGGATACCCGAATGGAGCCATTGGCCAGCGTGCATCATATGCATGCGCCCCAGGCGGGATGGTTAAGGGCTGTGCGTACCTCACTGGGTATGTCCCTGGAACAACTGGGCAGGAAAATGGGGATCGCCAAGCAAAGCGCATCGGATATAGAAAGAAGGGAACCTGAGGGAACCGTAACGATTAATACGCTACGGGAAGCTGCGGCAGCCATGGATATGGAACTGGTGTATGGTTTTGTGCCAAAAGATGGCAGCCTGGAAGGACTGGTTGACCGTAAGTCAGAAGAACTGGCCCGGAAGATCGTAGGCATGGCCTCACAAACCATGAAACTGGAGGACCAGGAAAACTCCAATGAAAGGATTCAACAATCGATAAAAGAACGCACACGCGAAATAAGGCAAAGCATGCCCAAGATGTTATGGGACTAGAGATTGACTACATACCGGGACAAACGCCACTCGATGAAGAAGAGAAGGATGGTTTACTCTTTGCCAATATTGCAACACATCGCCAGCTGGATGAGTATGAACAGAAGAATATTGAAGAAGCCATCGTTTGGTTTTTGTCCCGATCCTTTAAAATAGAAAATGTTTTGACAGAAGCATTCGTCCGTTCATTGCATAAACGGATGTATGGTGAAGTCTGGGCATGGGCAGGAGAGTTCAGGAAAACAAACAAGAATATCGGGGTAGACAAATGGGATATAGGAACCGCATTGAAAAACCTGCTTGACGATGCGAAATACTGGATCGATAATACAATTTATACCCCGGATGAAATTGCTGTACGGTTCAAACACCGCCTGGTAAGCATTCATTGTTTTTCCAATGGTAATGGAAGACATAGCCGCCTTATGGGAGACTTGCTGGTTCATAAAATATTTAAACTGCCTTTATTCAGCTGGGGCGCGTCAAATCTTTCTCTCCATTCTGATGCGCGAAAAAAATATCTCAAAGCTGTGAAAGCTGCTGACCGGAATGATATTGAGCCACTGCTTTTGTTTGCGCGGTCATGATAGGGGAATATAACAACAACTCTTTGTAACTTGAACATGAATCGCGAAAGGAAACACTAACTTGGTTGCAATCAGACTAATCAGTCCCATGGATACAAAAATTCAGGATTATATTACTAGCCAGCCCAAAGAGCGGCAGAAAATACTTTCTGACTTACACGCGTTGATCATGAAAAACGACAAAGCGGTTACACCCGTTATTGAACCCATGATGGGAAAAGAAATGATCATTTACAAGGGAAAACAAATGATGAAATACGGCCTGTCCAGTGTAAAAAATCACATATCCCTTCACGTGCTGCCGATGTATATGTCCCCACCCATTTACAACAAATACAAGGAACAATTGAGCGAAGCGGCCTTCCAGAAAGGCTGCATCAATTTCACCTCCGCCGAACAGATGCCAACCGCCATTGTTACCCAACTGATCACCGATTGTGCCGCAGTAGATCTTGAAAAAATCAGGGAAGAACAATTAAAGGAAAGAAAGACGGCGAAAAAAAATAAATTAGTAAAAGAAGGTTTAGAAGATAATCATAAGGTTTCCGACACAAATTATAAGATTGACTAACATATAGTGATACTACATATTTGTAATGTTCGGAACAAAAAATTCAAAGAGTGAATTCCCTCTGAGCCCCTACCATATTTCGTAGCATTTCTTTTTAAATAAATTCTCTCTTATTTAGTTTCAAATCAATTTATATTCATCCATTACATTCGTAATTAAATTTCAATAACCAAAAAAAGTTCAAAAAAAGTTCAGCTCTGCAACGTTGTTAAAGAAAAGTTAATATAACTTTCCTTTAACTTTTAGATGTCCTATGCTTTCTGATAATGGCTTAATGAAAAAAAGACTCACATGCTCCTTTATTATTTGTCATATTATCAGCGAAAAAGCATTTTTCCCACTAAATTTTCCCTTAGCAAAATGGATTTTGTTCCTATCTCATTTTTACATTTGTACCTGTTGGGGCATGATTATTTTATTCACGTCCAATGGACTCCACAAATCCTTTTCAACTTTATAAGATAACCAATGACTGCTGAGACTCTTTCCCACAAACAAGCCACCGGTTTTACCAAATGGCTACTGATTGCAGGCGTTTCTGTCATTCTCATCATTGAAGGCCTTTGTGGCTTCAGGGTGCACAGTCTTTCTGCACAACAAAAAGAATACAAACTGGATTATGCCCTTGTAAATAATGTCCAATACGGTTTATTATCAGTGGATATATGGCGGGAACAGGTAATAGCCGCGGCCAGTTCCGAGATAAGGCAGTACCGGCTTTCACCCGAACAGCAGGCAGAATTGCGAAAGGAAATAGACCAGTTGCTCCGTACGCTTGTTGCTCACGCCTTTGAAATAATCAACAAACCGCAAACATCCCTAGGTGGTAAACTGAAAAAACTGGTGGTTAAAACATTCGTAAACCAGGAAAAAATAGTGGCGCAAGTACCCAGTTACTCGCAGAAACTGATGGCAGAGATAACCAAACCATCAACGTACAAACAGGTGTCGAAACTGGCGGATACGGCACTGGCACAAATAGGCCGCAAATCCTATGACAGTTCTGTAGCGGCAACAAAACACCTGATGGATTCAATCTACAGCAGGTATGGCGCAACGGACAAAGCTAGCTTCGAAAAAATAAATGCATCAAGGCTGGATCAGATACATAAAGACACACGTCGCTATGCTTTTGGTATGCTTGGCTGTATCGTTGCCATTCTTTTATTATGGCTGCTGGTACGATACAAAAGAAACCTCCATGTGCCACTCTATATGTTATCAGTCGCGTCTGCCATGATATTGTTGTTGGTAGGACTTACCACTACCATGATCGAGATTGATGCCAGGATCTCTAAAATGGACCTTCATTTCCTTGGCAAGGCAATTTCGTTTAAAGACCAGGGCCTTTTTTTTCAAAGCAAAAGTATTATCGATGTGGTCGTGCTGTTGTTGCAAACGCATCGGCTTGATTCGCAGATCGTGGGTATCCTGATCTTAGTATTCAGTGTATTATTTCCGTTTATGAAATTGTCGGCAACCGGCATATCACTTATTAGTGAAGACAAGTGGGCAAAGAATAAATTCATTCATTACTTCGCATTTAATTCAGGTAAATGGAGCATGGCCGATGTAATGGTAGTGGCGATTCTCATGACTTATATTGGATTTAACGGGATTGTTCCCTCCACGCTGTCCAGTTTTCATTTTGACGATAGCATGGTCACCACTATCTCTACAAATAACACGTCCGTCCAGCCAGGTTATATCATCTTTATTGCGTTTGTGATCTATGGATTTGTTCTGTCGGCTATTTTGAAAAAAATAACAAAAAGGTTCACCATCAAGTAAAACAACAGACACCATGACCGAGTCAAAAGAATCCAACCCTACTATGGCTGCCTTTGCCAAACTCTTACTGATGGTGGGTCTTTTCATCCTGCTTCTTTTCGAAGCCTGGTGTGGTTATCAGGTACATGAATTGAGTGGAAAACAGAAAGAATACAAAACGGATTATGCTTTCGCCAACAATGTATCTTTCGGTTTATTGTCGGTGGATATCTGGCGTGATCAGGTGATAGCGTCAGCCAGTGGTGAGGTAGGCGACTTCCGGTTGTCGCCGGAACAGGAAGCGGATTTACGCAAACAGATCAATCAGCAGCTGAATGGCCTCGTAGATCAGGCCTTTCAATCCATTAACAAGCCTCAAAAGTCCATAGGTGGCAAATTGAAAAAACTGGCTGTTAAAACACTCGTAGATCCCAAACAGGTTCACGCAGAAGTGCCCGGGTTTACCAAAAAGCTAATGGCTGAAATCACCAAACCTGCCAGTTATAAAAGAATCGCCAATATTGCAGACACCGCACTTGCGCAGTTGGGTCGAAAAATTTATGATAGCTCCGTGGCATCTACCAGAAACGTGATGGATTCGATTTACAAAAAGTACGGGACAACCGATAAGCTTGCCTTTGAGAAAAATAATGCCACCAGGGTTGCAGGCATAAAAGATGCCACCTGGGAATATGCGTATGGCATGCTCGGATCTGCCGTATTGATCCTGCTGGTATGGTTCCTCTTACGCAAAAAACGTTACCTGCAAGCATCTCTTTGTATACTATCAGTTGTAGCGGCCATGTTGCTACTTGTGATCGGTGTTACTACTACCATTATTGAGATAGATGCGGCAATCGAAAAATTAGACCTGCACTTTTTAAGCAAAGCCATATCGTTTAAAAACCAGGACCTGTTTTTCCAGAGCCAGAGTATTATGGAAGTGATCAGGCTACTGCTCCAGTCAGGCAGGTTCGATTCGCTGATCGTGGGGATGATGATCCTCATTTTCGCGGTATTGTTTCCTTTGGTAAAACTGGTGGCAATCGCCATGTCGGCGATCAGCCCTGACAGGTGGGCAAAAATCAAAAACGTACCTTATTTCGCATTTGGAGCCAGCAAGTGGGATATGTCTAATGTTATGGTAGTGGCAATTCTGATGACCTACATCGGTTTTAACGGGATCGTGGACAGCACGCTGTCCAGTCTGAATTTCAGTGATACCACCATCACAAGTATCACCACCAACCATACGACCATTCAACCCGGTTATATCATTTTCATCGCCTTCGTTGCAGTTGCCTTTTCTATATCGGCAATCTTAAAAAAGAGCATCAATCCTGTGAATATAGAATCAAAAAAGTGATTCATTGTAACAGAGTATCCCTAACTGTTTTATTGAAATGGAAAGCCTTAACTCATGGCAACGACAAAAAACAGCACATAAGAAAAAAATGCGAACCCCTCATCGAAAAGATAGACCTGCCTTTTAGCGATGCCCCTGGTGAAAATCAAGCACCCATCCTGGCTAATAGTTTTAAATCCTTCAAAGATTGTTCGAGAAAAGTACAGATGGATGAACTTTTCAAGTAAAGATAAAAAAGTATGGTTTCAACAAAAATCCGGTTTAAAACCCTTGTAATAGAAATGTTGCAGAGGTTATTTTTTTTATCCAGCCGGTTTCTGTAACAGCAAAATCTTTTCAAGCAAAGACCTTTATATTAAAAATAGTTCTTTGAGAGTATTGATAGCGGGTAAATATAGATTTTTGTGGAAGCGGATGGGATGAACTAGGCAAGGACGCAAAGAAAAACTAAGG
>JAYTOS010000278.1:0-2263 GCA_043747705.1 Bacteroidota bacterium | reverse complement strand
TAAAAGCAGGAAAGCGATGGCCCACCATTTATTTTTTGTAAAGTAATTCATTACTTTATTTTTTTATCATTATAAAGAGAAGCTCCCCCTGTAAGGTTATACTCCTGCGCAAAATCACGGATACCATTACTTTCTGTTGAAACACGCGGCTTATTCGATCTGATAAAATAATTGATTGCAGCAATGTTCAATACTACCAGTAACGAGAGGGTAACCAGTGACACCGCAGGCCTGGTTAACAGGAACCAAAAAGATTCTGATACAGGGGCTGATTTGTTAAGCCTGGCCTGTAAGCGGGTATAGAAGAATTCGGGCATATCAGCCCTGTTCATCCCATCAATGCTGTTCAACGTTTCCGCAATTTTTTGTTGTGTAAATTTATTTGACTCCATACGCAACTGTTTATTATTGACTTGTATAATAATATTGTAACTTTTTTCGCAGGTTCTCCTTTGCCCTGTGCATAAGTGCTTCTACAGCTTTTACGGTAATGTTCATAATGTCTGCAACAGCTTCATAACGCAATCCTTCTATTTTAATAAGTGTAAAAGCGATCCGTTGGTTTTCCGGCAGTTTTTGCATGGCTGAAAAAAGTATCGCTGCACGTTCCTTATTATCCAACTCAATGCCCGGGTGATGAAAATGTATAGCTTCTTCCTTTTCGCCGAGTCCGATCCAGGTTTTCAAATTGGCAATACGTTTTTTCGACTTCTTCTTTCTTTCCGCATCCAGTGCTTTGGTAACCGATATCCGGTACAGCCAGGTTGATAATTTGGCCTCCCCCCTGAAACCAGCTACGGATTGATACACCTGTATAAATACCTCCTGCGCCACGTCTTCTGCTTCCTGAACATCCTGCACAATGCCTAATACGGTATTAAATACCCTATTTTGCCAGGTTTCCACCAGCTGTTTAAATGCCAGCGGATCACCTTTTTGTAAAGAAAGAATTAGTTCCTGGTCGTTCAAGTAAGGCCTTATTAAATAATTAGACGTTACAACCTACAAAAACCTTTGTTTAAAACGAATTAAACAGATTGGATTAGTATTTTAGGGGTAGCTAAGCCTGTTCAGGATTATTCTGATGATAATCAACTGTTTATCTTTTATATTTATTATAATTATCTTAAAAAAAGTCAACAGGGCAGCGAATTTTTAACATACAGCATCAATATTGGGGAAATGAAAAAACCATTGTGTTTTTGTATACTGACTGTTATTTTGGGATTTCCCGTGTGCTGTTTGTATGCCCAGGGTTACCAGGCTATTAACGGATCTCCCTATGCGGGCAGTACAGGCATTTTTAATAATCCTGCAGCTTCCATTCAATCAGCCTATAAATGGGACCTTACTTTATTTTCTACACAGGTTAAGTTGAGTACCAATTCGCTCTACCTGAAAAATTTTACTTTATCTAAAAATGATAGTGCCAGTCTCACTTTGAAAGATGGGTTTGCCAGTCGTTATATCCATTCAAATATAGACTTGAGTTTATTTAATTTTTCATATAAGATTGATAATAACAAAGCTTTTACGGTTGGCCTTCGGGGAAGAACCTATAACCATATGAAAACCCAGGCATTTAATTATGTGGATTCAACGGTTAACAGTTTTCATAGTTTCCTGGTGGCGAATAGGAACACTTCTTATATCGAAGGATTTATTACCCATACCGGATGGCTGGAAGCGGATCTTAACTATTCGCAGGTATTGTTTGAAAGTAATACTTCAAAATTAAGCGGTGGTATTACCCTTCAAATTATGAAAGGTTTATCCGGGGCTTTTACGAAAATTAATAAGGTGAGTTACCTCGAGGAAAAGAATCCCAATGGAACAGATACCGCCTACACATTTACCAATGGCAGTGGTTCATTTGGCTATTCAGATAATTATGACCAGAGTTCGGCAAAAGAGTTTCTTAAAAATTCAAAAACTGCCTTTGGTTTAAGTCTTGGCATTGAATACCTCATTTACAATCCTGAAATGAATAATGGTACAAATACAAATCTGAATTATGATTGGAAGATCGGTGTGAGCCTCATGGATATCGGTGCCAATTCATTTAAACCCAGCCAATATTCAAGCCAGTTTTACGCACCCAATGCGGCTATATCTGATGCTACGATGGATACAAAATTAAGCGGAGCGGCGAATATCAAGGATTTCAGGGATTCGCTGAATACCATCTTTACTACCAATACTACCCTTACCAATAACTTTACCATCAGTATGCCCACCAGGCTGATTATAAACGTAGATAAAA
>JAYTOS010000277.1:0-1282 GCA_043747705.1 Bacteroidota bacterium | reverse complement strand
GTTACTACACCCCTGTCTTTCGATCCGCCAACAATTACCGCTTTACCTTTTAACGAAGGATTGTTCAATACCTCTACGCTTACAAAAAAAGAGTCGAGGTCAAAATGGGCAATATAGCGTTGCGGGGCGTTCATCGGGGAGGCAAGGTAGAAAAGATTCCTGTTTTTTTGCACGCAAAGGCGCGAAGAAAGCCAAGCCGCAAATAAAATTTTTGCTCCTTTGCGTGAAAAAAAATCATTTCCACGGACAAGGTATCGGCCTGCCGTTTCTTTGGGGGGAACGGAAGATCAAAGAAAGTTCAAAGGTTTTTAAAGTACTGTTTGCGTTATTGGATGAAGAAGTATTGATATCATACGTAAACCCAGCCTGCATATTCTTATAAGACAATCCCAGGTAAGGAATGATTGCTTCATTACCCCTGTACCATAAGCCGGTATTTAAAACAGTAGGCTGATCCGTTTCATCCAGGATATGGCCAAAATTTACACCTACTGTATAGGAATTAGAGCCGCTTTCAAGTACATACATCCCATTGGTATTGAATACAAGCCTGTTATTGAGAAAGGTTTGGTAATCGGCGTGGATATTGTATCTCGGCGGATCTACCTGTGAGGGGTCATTTAATGCAGAACGGTTTGTTTTCAAAAAACGGTAGCCCGCCACACCAATATCAAAGTTGGTGCCCTCATCTGAATAGGTATAGGTAATACCGGCTAATAAAGAAAAATAGGGCTTTACATTTGACAGAAATGGTTCATTGGTTGGCAATGCCCTGTTAAATCCGGAAGAAGATAATTGCTGGGAGAAACTGAGCTGTCCAAAATCTATCAGGGTATTGGAATACGAGCCGCCAAGGCCAATTGATAAACCATTATTGTCGTCCTGATCAAGGCTTACATGCGAGCTTACAATAAAATGAAAAGAATTGCTTTTATAAGCACCACCCAATCCTTTATCCTGCAGGAATAAAAGGCCGCCGCCGATATAATTGGTTTCTTTATCCCTTTGTTTGAATAATTTTCCATCAAAGGAAACAGAAGTGGTTGTAAGCGGATCTAATCCTTCCCCTATCCATTGGCTCCTGTGATTGGCAACCAGTCTCCAGTTCGCATCACCATTACCGGCCAATGCAGGATTCACACTAAGCGGGGAAGAATAGAATTGGGAGAATATCGGGTCCTGGGCAAACAAAGCCGTTTGATCTATCCATAAAAGAACAGCGATTATAAAAATATACTTGAGATGTCTTGGCATCATAAAAATTTAATCAGCGTAATAAAAG
>JAYTOS010000276.1:0-13650 GCA_043747705.1 Bacteroidota bacterium | reverse complement strand
GTGCTGTACGGTAACAAAACTTTTGTTGAGACTGCTGCCGACCCGCTGTGTGGGAGAATCGGTACTGATCAGTTCGGGGTGTTGTGTTTCGGTTTGCTGCAATAATTGATACAATCGGTCATATTCGTAATCGGATAGCAGGGGCTCGCTCATTACATAATACCTGTATTCATGAAAACGCAGAACTTCTCTCAACTGACTGATATCAGCAGGCATTGCAAGGTTTTTTTGCTGACCGGCCTGCGATAAAAATGAAAGAGTTTGTTGCTGTAATACCTGTATTTGTTTTTTATCGTACATACATCAATTTGGCTGATAAAGTTAAGCCCTTAGCGCATTAAAGAGAAACTGCCATGAAAAATACGCACACAATTACGAAACTTTGTATCTTGTCGGCACCGATTCTGACAAAGCAATGCGATGGCAGTTGTTTAATAGACTTGCACGATGAAAAAAAATGATACCCAGCCCCTGGAAGATGCACGCCTGATAAAAGATGCTGTACAACTTGTACATTCTTATCCTAAAGTTCCGCTTACGGTTGACTGTGTGATCTTTGGTTTTGAAGAAAATAAGCTGAAAGTACTGCTGATCAAAAGTGACCTTGAAATTTTTCAGGGAAGGCTTTCTTTGTTGGGAGATATGATGAAAGATAACGAAGAGCTGGATGATGCCGCTTACCGTGTGTTAAAAGAAAGAACCGGTATGAATGATGTGTTTCTGGACCAGGTGCGTGCATTTGGCCATCCAAACCGACACCCGGGTGGCAGGGTTATTACGGTAGCCTACTGCTCATTGCTCAATATCAATCACCATGAATTAAAGATCCATGATAATGACCTTAACTGGCATACTGTATCTGCTTTAAAAGAAATGGCTTTTGATCACAAGGAAATTGTAGATGTGTGTTACCAGTGGCTGCAAAAAAGGATACAGGAGCATCCCCTTGGGTTTAACCTGTTGCCGGATAAATTCTCCCTCCGCGAATTACAAAATTTATATGAGGCAATATTGGGCATTTCGCTTGACCGTAGAAACTTCCGTAAAAAATTTGCTTCAATGGACCTGTTGATAGACATTAATGAGATGGAACAGGATGTACCGCACAGGCCCGGAAAACTGTATAAGTTTAATTTTGAAAAATACGAGAAGAGCAAACGAAAATGGGTAGGGATTGATTTTTAATGCTGTATATTTTGCACCCGTATTCCGGATACCAACCCATATAGATTTTTAGCATTTCTCCCTGCGTTCAATTACTTTTACCTAATAACGATTTTACTATGTTGCATTCAATGACAGGCTATGGAAGGGCTGAACAAACGCTGGCAGATAAAACCTATCTGGCAGAAGTACGCTCACTCAATGGTAAACAATTTGATCTCAGGTTAAATATTCCCGCTTTACTCAAACCTTTTGAATTTGAAGTGCGGAATCTGTTGAATGAAGGCTTGCAGCGGGGCAGTGTAGAATGTAATATCAATATCAAACAAAATGGTGCCAGTAAACCGGTGTCTATTAATACAGACCTGGCCAAAGCATATTTTGAACCCGTTGCCCAATTGGCTGCCGAATTAAACCTGCAAACAGGGGATATACTGAGTACTATTTTAAAACTGCCCGATGTAATCACCCCATCAACAGAGATGCTGACCGATGAAGAATGGAAATGCTTTGAAAAAGTATTGAAAGAAGCTATCTCGCAACTCAACAACCACCGCATGGACGAAGGGAAATCCATTGAAACCGATTTGCTGTTGCGTATAAGTAATATCGAAGCACACCAAAAAACAGTAGCCGCACTGGAACCTTTTCGAAGAACAAAAGTTAAGGAAGGGTTGGTAAAATTACTTGAAGAAAATGTAGGTAAAGATAATTATGATGCCAACCGCCTGGAGCAGGAACTCATCTACTACATTGAAAAAATAGATATCAGCGAGGAGCAGGTCCGTTTGAAGAACCATTGTGATTATTTCCGTTCAATACTGGCTGAAAAAGAAACCAGTAAGGGTAAAAAACTATCCTTTATTCTTCAGGAATTTGGCCGCGAAATCAATACCACCGGTTCGAAAGCCTATGATGCCACGATACAGAAATGTGTGATCCTGATGAAGGATGAACTGGAGAAAGCGAAAGAGCAGATATTGAATGTTCTGTAACGAATAGCTCCGGGCCTGAAGCATTGGCAATAAAAAGCCGCTCATTTACCCGATTAAACCCATAGCTCATAGCCGAAGCGCACAGCTTTCTCACACAGCTTTCTCTATCTTTGCCTAAAATCACCTGACGTGAATAAGTTATCCGGATGCCTGTTTTTAGCCGTAATCCTGGCCGGTTGCGGTACAATGGATGTTTATGAAAAAACAGCCGCTTTTCCCGACCACGAATGGAAAACTACCAATAAACCCTCTTTTACCTTTACCATAGAGGACACGGTTTCTACCTACCTGATTTTTATTATACTTCGTCATGAAGATGCCTATCATTACAATAATATCTGGATGAATGTAACTACGCAAGCACCCCACGATACGTTAAGGACGCAACCCGTAAACATAACTTTAGCCGATAATAAGAAAGGCTGGCTGGGAACCGGTATGGATGATGTATTCGACCATCGTGCCCTTATAACCCGCTTACCTGTAAAACTTAAAAAAGGCAACTACACATTTACTTTACAGCAGAACATGCGTGAAGAACCCCTTCAGTTTGTGATGAATGCAGGTATCAGGGTTGAAAAAGTAAAACCATGAGTTTTTTAAAACCCAAGCGATTAGCAGTAGTAACCCTTGTATACTGGTTTTTACTGGTATATATGGTAGCGGCTTTGTTCTGGTGGTTTATCGCTTTGGAAAAACAAAACCAGGAGATCACCAATATCAGGTTAATCGAATTAAAAAAAGATGATCCAGCCTATTTTGCCCAGGCTATCACCATAGGAGAAGCCAAAAAAAGAAAGACTGCGCAATACATAGGTGAGGGTTCTACCTTTCTGGCTTTAATGCTGCTTGGTGCCGTATTTGTGTTCAGGGCAACAAGGCGGCAATTGAAATTATCGCAGCAGCAGCAGAATTTTATGATGGCGGTAACACATGAATTAAAAACACCTATCGCCGTTGCACAATTGAATTTAGAAACCCTGCAAAAAAGAAAACTGGATGAAGGAAAGCAACAAAAACTCATTGCTAATACGTTGCAGGAAGCTAACAGGCTAAATACACTTTGTAATAATATCCTCTTCGCTTCGCAGTTAGATGCAGGGGCCTACACTTCTGAAAAGGAAGAAATTAATTTTACCGATATGGTAGAAGGTTGCGTTGATGATTTTAAAAACCGCTTCCCGCAAAGGAATATCAAGGAAGAAATGCCTGAAAGTATTTACCTTAACGGAGAAACCTTTTTATTACAGATGCTGGTAAATAATTTAATAGAAAACGCACTGAAATACTCACCCAAAGAATCCACCGTTACCATTTCCATGCATGAGGAAAATAAAAAAGTGAAACTTACAGTTAGTGATGAAGGGCAGGCAATACCTACAGAAGAAAAGAAAAAAATCTTTGATAAATTTTACCGTATCGGAAATGAAAATACCCGGAAAGCAAAGGGAACAGGCCTGGGCCTATACCTGTGCCGTAAGATTGTGGAAAGTCATAATGGCTACATTTCTGTTACAGATAATCATCCGGTTGGCAGTAAATTTACCGCATCATTTACAACGGCATGAAAGAAAGTAAAGCGAGTATTTTATTGGTAGAGGATGAAGAAAATCTTCACGAAGCGCTAAAGCTGAACCTTGAACTGGAAGGCTATGAGGTTACGTCTGCTTTTGACGGAACGGAAGCCTTAAAAAAAATAAATAACGAATATTTCGATCTGATCATTATGGATATCATGCTGCCCGAAATAGATGGGATCAGCGTTACAGAAAGTGTGCGTATAAATCATAATGAAGTGCCGATTTTAATACTGAGTGCCCGTAATAGCAGTGCCGACAGGGTTTTAGGATTAAAAAAGGGTGCCGATGATTACCTGACTAAGCCATTTAACCTGGAAGAATTATTGTTGCGCGTAGACAAACTGATTGATAAAAGCAAGAAAATGCAATTGAAGGAAAGCATCGGTGACAGCTATGATTTTGGTAACAATAAGGTTGATTTTAAAGCACAGGATGCCATCACCTGGAATGGCCAACGGGTAGAGCTGAGCAAAAAAGAATCCATGTTATTAAAATTGCTTATAGAAAATAAAGGTGATGTGGTAACCCGCGAAAAAATATTACAGGTTGTATGGGGTTACAATGTATACCCAACCACACGAACCATTGATAACTTTATCCTTAGCTTCCGCAAATACTTTGAAGAGGATAGCCGCAATCCAAAATATTTCCATTCTGTTCGCGGGGTGGGGTATAAGTATATGGATTAACAGGTTCAAAATTCAACAACCCGACAATAATCAGCCCGTATTTACGTTTGAAGGTTGCTAAGTAACACCTATATGCCGCTACAAACATTAATAGATTTCCTCGAACCCGTTAACATTGCCGAAATTTCTAATGATGAAGGGTTTAAAGACACGCAATTAGGCAAACATATTGCTGTTTATGATGAAGTGTTCCCCGATATTAGTGATGCCGATATGGTACTGGTAGGCTGCGGCGAAATGCGAGGTGCAGGTATGCAATACATCAATACTACCTCGCCCAACAGTATCCGCGCTGAATACTACCAATTATATCATTGGCATACCGAGGTAAAAGTAGCCGACCTGGGCAATGTAAAATGTGGTGCCACTTTACAGGATAGTTATGCAGCACTGCGCACGGTAGTAAAAGAGTTGATAGAACAAGGGAAAAAAGTGATTATCATTGGTGGGTCACATGATAATACGATGGCGCAATACCAGGCCTATGGTTCTTTAAATAGGATCATTGATGCGGTTTGCGTTGACTCCCGCATTGATCTGGATATGGACAGCCTGTTACCATCGGATCATTTTTTAGTGGAGATGTTTACCGGTATGCCCAATCACCTGAAGCATTATAGTCATATCGGCTTCCAGAGTTATTTTATGCATCCGCATATGCTCGAGACAATTAATAAACTGGGTTTTGATTGTTTCAGGGTGGGTAAAGTAAAAGAAGCTATTGAGGAAATGGAACCCCCCATCCGCAATAGCGAAATGTTGAGTTTTGATATTGCCGCTATCCAGCATGCACATGCACCCGCCAATCACATCAGCCCTAATGGGTTTAACGGAGAAGAAGCCTGTACATTAATGCAATATGCCGGCATGAGCCATAACTGCAGCAGCATCGGTATTTACGGATATATTCCCGAGCAGGACCATCATCAGCTAACTGCCAAACAGATCTCACATATGTTATGGTATGTAATGGATGGTATTAATAAGGGCAAGCAGGAAGCAAGCCTGGATAACCGGGCAGAGTTTGATGAATTTACCATGGCATTTGCCGAGGTAGAAACCGTTTTCTTACGCAGCAAACGTACCGGCCGCTGGTGGATGCAACTGCACGACGGCAAATATGTAGCCTGTAGTTACCACGATTATTTGTCGGCCAGCAAGAATGATATCCCTGAAAGGTGGTTGAGGGCGGTAGAAAGAAGTTGATCATTACCCTGAAGGGGTGTTTAAAAAATTGCGGGTTACAGGTTAATATAAATCAACTCGTAACCCGCAACTAAAAATAACCCGCAACAGTTCTTACCAGATCCTTGTACGCTGATCTTTTGCCTTATACATTTTATCACCCTCTTTAACATTAAATGCATCATACCACGCATCAATATTGGTAACCGGTGCATTGGCACGGTGTTCACCAGGTGAGTGTGGGTCAGTTACTATTAATTGGGCCGATGTCTCGGGGAGTGTATTGTTTCTCCAGATCTGTGCCCAGCTTAAAAAGAAACGCTGTTGTGGGGTAAAGCCATCTATTTTTTTACCTTTTTTAAACTGTTCCGTTTTGCTGAATGCTTCATAAGCCATACTCAAACCACCGAGGTCTGCAAGGTTTTCGCCCAAAGTAAGTTCGCCTTTTACATGTACCGTATCTAAAACAGTTAATGCATTGTATTGGGCAATTACTTCGTTTGCTTTGGCTTTAAATTTATCTGCATCAGGTTTTGTCCACCAGTCTTTTAAATTACCTACCGCATCAAACTGCCGCCCCTGGTCGTCAAATCCATGTGTCATTTCATGTCCTATTACTGCGGCGATACCACCATAATTCACCGCATCATCTGCTCCAAAATCAAAGAAAGGGAATTGTAATATACCGGCCGGAAATGTGATATCGTTGCTGGATGGGTTATATGAAGCATTAATAGTGGGTGGCGTCATCCCCATCTCCTTCCTGTCAACAGGTTTGCCCATCTTGTTTACATTAAAATTGTAGAACCAAATACCGGCACTTCGCACATTCGCATAAAAATTATCTTTCGATGCGGTTATGCCTTCATATGCCCTCCATTTATCGGGGTAAGCTATTTTTTTAGCAATGGCATTTAATTTTTCCAATGCTTTTGTTTTGGTTTCGGCACTCATCCAGTCTAATCTTTGAATACGGTCAGCAAAAGTACTCTGCAAATTATTCACCAGGTTCACCATGTATTCTTTGGCTTCCGGTTTGAAATATTTTTCTACATACAATTCGCCAACCATATCTCCCAGTAACCTGTCTATCAGGCTGCTCATCCTTTGCCAGCGTGGTGTTTGTACTTTCTGTCCTGTCTGAACACTATTGAATTCAAAATCTGCTTTTACAAAAGCACTGCTTAAATAGGGCGCGGCACTTTTTATTAAGTTCCAGCGTAAATACGATTTCCAATCATGGGCAGGAACAGAAGTCAGCATATCATTTGCCGTTTTCATAAATGAGGGGTTATTTACCAACAAACTATCCGCCCCCACAATCTTTGCATTTTGCAATAACATCGCCCAATCCATATTGGGTGTAGTAGCACTAAAGTCTTTAACGGCAAATTTGTTATAAGTAGCATTTGGGTCGCGCATTTGTATGCGGCTTATCTGTGCTTTTGCCAAAGCTGTTTCAATTTTTAAAACACTGGCTGCACTGGCAGCAGCTGTGCTTGCATCCTCACCAACCAATGCGAACATTTTTTGCAGATAACTTTTATAAGCATTGCGGATTGTGGTGCTTCGTGTATCATCTTTCAGGTAATAATCCCTGTCGGGTAAAGAAGTGCCACCCTGGCTCACCGAAGGCATATATTTCATTACGTTTTTCCGGTCGGGCCCAATACCCATTCCGAACAAGGCACCCCCTGAACCATTCACACGCATATAAGTAATTTCACGTAACACATCGGCTCCATTACTTATCGTATTCAACCTGTCAAGGTCAGCTTTTATTGGTTGGTAACCTTTGGCCTCAATAGCAGCACTGTCCATGCCACTGGTATAAAAATCACCGATCACCTGTGTCTTGCGGTCACGGCCTGTATTCTTTTCGGCATCTTCCAGTAATATCTGTAAACGTTTAGAACTCTCTTCCCTTAATTCATCAAAACTGCCCCAACGCGTTTTGGAAGCAGGAACCGGATTGTTTTTTACCCAGTTGCCATTGGCGTACTGGTAAAAATTATTTCCGGGCTTTACAGTGAGGTCCATGTTGGACTTATCAATGTACTTTATTTTTTCTTTCGGTGCTTTATCACCGGGTTTCGCAAAAGCAGCGGCACTGATCAACAGCATGCCGGTTACCAGTAAGCGGGGGGTAAGATTTGATTTCATCCTTGTATAGTTTTTTTGAGGAGGCCAATTTAATAAATTGGCATCAACTACAACGGGCAAATTGATGAATGGGCTAAATTACACCTGATCTAACTGCTTAAACATGAAAAAAAAACCTTCTTACCTGCTTCTTGGCCCTTTTTGCCTGTTCCTTATTTCCTGTAGTATGCAAAAAATGATTGGAAAAGAAGCTAAACTGGATATAATAAACAATACCGATTTTGCGCCGGCTCATGTGGGTATCAGCCTTTACGATCCGTCTACCCAACAATACCTGTATAATTACCAGGGGGAGAAATCTTTTGTCCCTGCCAGTAATATGAAACTCTTTACCTGCTATGCCGCAATGAAATATTTGGGTGATAGTTTGGTGGGACTGCGATATGTAGAAAAAAATAATGGAACGATAGAGGCCGAAGGTAGTGGCGACCCCACATTTCTGCATCCCGATTTTAAAAACCAGCCGGTATTTGACATATTAAAAAAGAAAAAAAATATTTTGTTAACCGATGAAAACTGGAAGGACAATGCCCTCGGGGCCGGTTGGGCATGGGATGATTATAATAGTGATTATATGGCCGAAAGAAGCGTGATGCCGGTATATGGTAACCTGGTAAAATTTACACAGAAAAGCGTGTTTAAAGCTGAGCCATCTTACTTTCAAAAACCATTGGAAGATGCGGGAGTAAATACAAAAGAATCATTCAGTATCAGGAGGGAATTCGGTACGAATATATTTACCATAAAGCCATCTGCGAATAAATTTTCGGCGGCTGATATCCCTTTTTATACAATAGGTAACCAGCTGCCAATTCAACTAATGAATGATACGTTGAAAACCAAAGTAACACAGGTACATTTTAAGATTGACAGGTTGCCCGACGTTATAAAAATCTATTCACAGCCTACAGATTCCCTCCTGAAAATCATGATGCACCGTAGTGATAATTTTTTTGCCGAACAAAGTCTGCTGATGGTAAGCAATGAAAGATTAGGCATGATGAATGATGCTAAAATAATAGACACATTATTAAAAACAGATTTTGCAGGCCTGCCCCAGAAAGCTAAATGGGTTGATGGCAGTGGCCTTAGCCGCTACAACCTCATCTCACCGCAGGATTTTGTATGGGTACTCGCGCAAATGAAGAACGAATTTAAATGGGAACGGATAAAAGAAATATTGCCAACAGGTGGGAATGGTACATTAGGCAGCTATTATAAAAATTATACAGGCCGTATTTATGCCAAAACCGGCAGTCTCAGCAACCATATAGCATTAAGCGGATACCTGCTTACAAAGAAAGGAAAACAATTGATTTTCTCAGTACTGGTAAATGCACACCAGACTTCCGCAGCAAATATTCGTAAAGGGATAGAAAAATTCTTAACAGCTATCATAGACAGGTATTGAATATTAAATAATGAACAAGGAATATTGAATATAGGATTAGGCATAATAAGCGCAAAGGCCTATTTCTATTGGTTTTGAAAATGGCCTCTGAAAAAAAGCGTTAAGAAATTTACGGAATGTAGCGTTAAGAAATGAACGATGCCTGGCTTTGATATATTGTTGAAGTACAAATTTGCTCAATTATTGATAAAAGGCTTGGCTTTAGACTTCGCTCATTTTAGCGTAATGGCGTAAATTTTAGTTTTTTTGCAGCAGCCTTGATTTTTTTTGTTACTTATTTGTATCAAGACGAAAAAGTAAATAGCGGAAATGCTATCTGGGAGCGGATTCGCGCTTATTATACTTAATCCTATGTTGAACTGTCATTACTTCAACATTCAAAATTCCTTCTTCAACATTCGATATTCTTTCCCCTTCGGGATTATCTCCCAAACATCCTGTCCAGGTAATCCTCTTTAAATTCTAAATAAGTGGGACTTCCTGTGGGTGTTACATTAGGACTGCTGCAGGTAAACAGGTCTTCGACCAATGTGAGCATTTCTTTTTGCCCTAATGATTGTCCTGCCTTGATCGCCTGTTGCCGGGCCATACAGCGAACTAATTTCTCCCGCTTGCTGAATTTAATATCACTGCTGAAATGTTTGAATTGCTCCAGTAATAATTCAATAGAATGTTTTTCATTACCCGCTAATATATCTGCGGGAATGCCCTGTATTACGAAACTGTTATTACCAAATGGTTCCACCTGATAACCGATGGTTTGCAGGTCGGGGAGGAGTTCAGTTAACAAAGCCGCATCTGCAACTGCTATTTCCAGGGTTACCGGAAATAAACTTTTTTGTGTGGGCATCTGCTGACCATGAGCCGCCAAACTGTATCGCTCATATAATATCCGTTCATGTGCCAACTGCTGGTGTACCAATAAAAAACCGCTATTGGTAGAAGCGATGATATAGGTTTTATGTAATTGCAATAAAGTTGTATCCGGAAGAACGTATAAAGTTTGGTGCTTTTGTATTCTGTGTTCTGTACCCTGTATTCGTTCTGCTTCAACGCCCGCTTCAGGGGGCTGGGGGGTATAAAACTCTTTCCAGTGTTTCAGTTCACTCCTGTCATTCCCTTCAATAAAATGTGCCTGATTTTTTTGCGTGAATGTTTTGAAAAGATTGGAAGAAGTGGCTGCATCTTTCTTATCCGTTGTAAAAGGCTTACTCACCGCATCTAAACCCTGTATTTCGGGGTTTAAAGTAAAATCAAGTGAAGGGGCAATACTAAATTGTGCCAACGCATGTTTTACAGCCGCCTGAACAAATGCATAAATAATTTTTTCATCCTCGAACTTTATCTCTTGTTTGGTAGGATGCACATTAATATCTATCTGCGACGGATCCAAATCAATATACAACACATAACTCGGGAAACTGTCTTTGGCGATCATCTCGTCAAACGCATTATTCACCGCATGGTTCAGGTAAGCACTTTTGATAAAACGATTGTTTACAAAAAAATACTGGTCACCACGGGTCTTGCGTGCCGTTTCAGGTTTCCCAACAAAACCATAAATATTCATGTAATCTGTTTCTTCATTCACACTCACCAAACGTGCATTATATGGTGTGCCGAGTATTTGAACGATACGTTGTTTCAAACTACCCGCTTCCAGGTGAAATACTTCCTGCCCGTTACTGGTTAACGAAAAGAACACTGCCGGAAAAGCCATGGCCACCCGGATAAATTCATCCATAATATGCCGCATCTCTGCCGCATTGCTTTTTAAAAAATTTCTGCGGGCAGGAACATTAAAAAAAAGATTCTTCATGCTAATGCTTGTTCCCACGGCACAGGCGCATGCTTCCTGTTTCAATACATGGCTGTTCTCTATTTCAATATAAGTGCCCAGCTCATCTTCCGTACGACGGGTTTTCAGTTCTACCTGTGCTACCGCGGCAATAGAGGCCAGTGCCTCACCCCGGAACCCCATCGTTTTTATGCGGAACAGATCTTCAATATTCCGGATCTTACTGGTGGCATGACGTTCAAAAGCCATGCGGGCATCGGTTTCACTCATGCCTTTACCATTATCTATTACTTGAATCAGTGCTTTCCCGGCATCGGCAATGATTAATTTCACTTCTGTTGCACCCGCATCAGCTGCATTCTCCAATAATTCCTTTACCGCACTGGCGGGCCGCTGGATCACTTCTCCCGCCGCGATCTGGTTCGCTATATTGTCCGGTAATAATTGTATAATATCCGCCACTACTATCCTGGGTTTTATAAAGTTTGTAAAAATACCACTCTCCTTTAACTTTTATAAAGTTTTAAAACTTTATAAAAGTTATCCGCTTCCGTTAAATTTGTCTTTCAAAACAAAATAAATGGTATTAAGCGCGGATATTAAAAAATTAGAACGGCATTTTGTGCCTGAAAATTTTTCCATGACAGACTGGGCTTCCCTGGAACCTTTTTTCAAAAACCTGGCAGAAAAGGCTTTGAAATCTTCAGCTGATCTGGAACAGTGGCTTAAAGATATAAGCGAACTCGAGGCTGTTGTAAGTGAAGATGCATGCTGGCGCCAGATAAAAATGACCTGCGACACCACCGATAAATCACTCGAAGACGCCTTCACCTATTTCTGTATGGAAATTCAACCTAAACTGCAACCTTACGCAGACTTGTTGAACAGAAAATTGGTTGATTGCCCTTTCACTAAAGAATTAAACCAACCAAAATATTTTACTTACCTGCGAAGTGTGCAAAAGAGTATTGATCTTTTCCGCGAAGCGAATATCCCACTGCAGGCAGAACTAAGTGTAATGCAGCAGCAATATGGTGCCATTGCCGGTAAGATGACGGTAGAAGTAAAGGGCCAGGAATATACTTTACAGCAGGCCGCTAAATTTTTAGAAAGCCACGACCGGGCTTTGCGCGAGGAAGTATACCGGAAAATTCAGGATCGCCGCTTGCAGGACCAACAGGCCATGCATGACCTCTATTACCAACTGATTCAAAAACGCGATGAGGTAGCAAAGAATGCCGGATTCGCCAATTACCGCGATTATAAGTTTGTAGAACTGGGTCGTTTTGATTATACAAAAGAAGATTGTTACCAGTTTCATGAAGCCGTAAAATTGCATGTACTTCCGCTTATAGAAAAGATCTATGCAAAGAAAAAAGCAAAACTTGGATTGGATACTTTGCGTCCATGGGATACGGAAGCCGAACCCGAAGGTATCCAACCTTTAAAACCATTTACAGATGGTAAAGAATTATATGAAAAATCTGTAAAATGTTTTGAAGAGCTAAACCCCTTTTTCGCAGATTGCTTGCGTAAGATGAACGAGTTAAAACATTTCGATTTGGAAAGCCGCAAAGGCAAAGCACCCGGTGGTTATAACTGCCCACTTACAGAAAGCGGTGCGCCATTCATTTTTATGAATGCAGCCGGACAAATGAGTGATGTTACCACCATGGTACACGAAGGTGGTCATGCCATCCATTCTTTTCTTGCACACAAATTAGAGTTAAGTGCTTTCAAAGAATACCCGATGGAAATTGCAGAAGTGGCCAGTATGGCCATGGAATTGTTCAGCATGAACCATTGGGAAGCATTCTTTGATAATGCTGAGGAACTTACCCGCGCCAAAGAACACCAGCTCGAAAGAACCATCACCATTTTTCCATGGATTGCCATTATAGATAAATTTCAACATTGGATCTATGAACATCCAAAACACTCCATCGAAGAAAGAACTAACCGATGGATGGAAATCTTACAGGAATTTTCTACCAACAGCATTGATTACACAGGCCTCGATGAATACCGCAAAATAGGCTGGCAGCGACAGTTGCATTTATTTGAAGTGCCTTTTTATTATATCGAATACGGCATTGCACAATTGGGTGCCATCGGTTTATGGATGCAGTACCAGCAAAACCCGCAACAGGCATTGCAGAATTATATCAACGCACTAAGCCTCGGCGGCACTAAAACACTTCCTGAATTATATGCGGCAGCCGGATTGAAATTCGATCTCTCACCCGATCATATCAAAACGCTGATGGAGTTTACCACGAAAGAAATGGATAAACTGAATTGATTGTTTCAATAAGAGAAAAACGGAGAAGAGAAGCAAAAAGAGAATCGATTTTCTCCTTAGCTCTTTTTCTTCGTTCTTCTCTTATTGAAATCCCCGATACTTATGTAAGATCAAAAAAAAATCTACCCGATAAACAAAAAAGCTACCCGATAAGTAGCGTTTTCTATACATTAACCCTCTTTCGGGGTATCCGATGGCGGTGTTTGAGGTGGTCTTGGTTGTTGCGGCGGTCTGGGCCCCTGCTGCCTCGGCCCCTGATCTCTTGAGCCTTGTTGCGGCCCACGGTTTTGTTGCGGTGGTCTTGGTCCCTGATCTCTCGGTCCCTGCTGCCTTGGCCCCTGGTCTCTTGAACCTTGTCCTTGT
>JAYTOS010000275.1:0-1719 GCA_043747705.1 Bacteroidota bacterium | reverse complement strand
TGAATTTCCAAAAGAAAATGTACCGGCTGATATGGTATTGGAGCCAGGCATGCCGTTAACTTTAAGCAACCAGGCCGGCCAACCCGTTCCGGTAATTGTGGTAGAAGTGAAAGATAATATAATCATCCTGGATGCTAATCATTTTTTAGCAGGACAGGAACTGATATTTGATATTGAGCTGGTGGAGATTAGTGAATAATGGATAATTTTTTAATGGATAATGAGCAGTTTGCGAAAGCAGGCTGCTTTTCTATTATCCATTATCCATTAAAAAATTATCCATTAATTTTAAGCCATGATACAGATAAGCCCCGACAACATTGCCGACCGTTTTATGCGCTATGTACGTATTGATACACAAAGCGACCCTACAAGTACAGCACATCCTACAACGGAAAAGCAAAAGGATTTAAGTAAACTCCTGTACAAAGAATTATTGGGCATGGGAATTACCGATGCCACAACCGATGAATATGGATATGTATATGCAACCATTGCTGCTAACAGCGATAAAAAAAATATTCCGGCCATTTGCTTTTGTGCACATGTAGATACAGCGCCCGATTGCAGCGGCACCGGCGTAAAACCCATCCTGCACCGCTATTATGATGGCAATGATATTGTATTGCCGGATGATACCACGCAGGTTTTGCGGATGAGCGATTCACCGTATTTAAAAAATCATATCAACAATGGCGTAATTACTGCCAGCGGAACAACCTTATTGGGTGCCGATGATAAAAGTGGTGTAGCAGCCATCATGGAAGCCGCATTATTTTTTATACAAAACCCGGCAGTTAAACATGGCGATATAAAAATATTATTTACACCCGATGAAGAAGTAGGACAAGGCACGGCTAAAGTAGATATGCAAAAACTGGGTGCCCGGTTTGGTTATACATTGGATGGTGGCGAAGCCGGAAGCCTGGAAGATGAAACCTTTAGTGCCGATGGTGCAGTTATTACAATAAGTGGCGTTATCACACACCCTGGTTATGCAAAAAATAAACTTGTAAATGCATTAAAAGTTGCGGGGGCAGTAATGGATGCATTGCCAAAAAATGAATGGAGCCCCGAAACTACCGAAAAGAAAGAAGGATTTGTACATCCTACATCAGTTAATGGCATTGCAGAAAAAACAACCATACAGTTTATAGTTCGTGATTTTACCAACGAAGGACTGGTGGCACATCACAACCGTTTAAAAGCAATTGCTGAAACAGTTGTTGCAACTTTTCCGGGTGCTGTAATGGATTATGCTGCGCAGGAACAATACAGAAATATGAAAGTGGTGCTGGATACCTGCCCGCAGGTAGCAGCTTATGCCGAAGAAGCGATACAAAGAGCCGGGTTAACAATGAAGAAAGAAAGTATACGTGGCGGAACCGATGGAAGCCGCTTCAGTTATATTGGAATGCCATGCCCCAATATTTTTACGGGTATGCAAAACATACACAGCAAACTGGAATGGATTGGTATCAACGATATGGCCAAAGCTGCAGAAACCATTGTGTATGTTGCCATGATTTGGGAAGAGAAAAGTTAGAGCGTACTTAATTAATCAAGTATAATGCCTTAAAACTTATGCAGGTATTTTGTGTACCATTCAGAAAGAGCTTCCATTTTTTGAATGTTTTCTTTAATCCATTCATCATATGCACCATCCTTTGATTGGGTAATATAATAGCAAAGCGCTTCGGTATGGTGATTGGCAGCCAG
>JAYTOS010000274.1:0-2631 GCA_043747705.1 Bacteroidota bacterium | reverse complement strand
CCCACTCGCATCAGGTTCTCCCAGTTGAATGATGCTGCATAGTAATGCGTTTACTTTTCCATCTACGCCCATCACTTCTTTGGGTGTGGCTAACCAAATGATTTCACAACCGTCCAGTTTAGCTATGTTCAGTTCCTCTTCCGTACAGGGCATTTCTGCATGTGTCCTTCTGTAAATAAGGGTTACTTCTTTTGCACCCAATCGTTTTGCTTGTGTGGCAGCATCAATAGCCGTCATGCCCATGCCGATTACAGCTACTTTATCACCAACAGGAATAGAAGAATAACCCTTTGTGCGGACATCATAAATAAAACTGATCGCGTCAACCACACCCTCCAGTTCTTCTCCTTTAATATCCAGCTGCCGGGCGATGCCGACACCAAAACCTAAGTATACTGCATCATAATTCTTCTGCAGATCAACCAATGAAATATTTTTACCAAGTTCCTGCTGGTATTTAATATCTATTCCGCCAATACTTAAAATATAATTCACTTCCTCTTCACAGAATTCAGGCGTTACTTTATAGGCTGCAATCCCGTATGTCATTAAGCCGCCGCCTTTGCTTTCTTTTTCATAGATAGTCACATCAACACCTTCCCTCGACAATGAATGGGCGCAACTCAATCCTGCCGGTCCCGCACCAACGATGGCTACTTTTTTACCGGTTGACTGCTTTCTTGCAAATAATTGCCAGTTATCGGCGATAGCTTTTTCGGTAGCATACCGTTGCAGTTTAGCAATAGGAATGGCTTCTTCTTCCATCAGGTTAAATACACAGGCACCTTCACATAATTTTTCAACCGGACAAACCTTACTGCATCCGCCACCCATGATATTGGCTGATAAGATGGTATGTGCAGAACCTTTTATATTTTCAGTAGTGATCTGTTTAATGAACTTGGGCACATTGATGCCGGTAGGGCAGCTCTTGGTGCAGGGTGCATCATAACAGAACAGACAACGGTTAGCCTCCACCAGCGCCGCACTATGTGTTTCAAACGGCGGATGTATATCACTGAAGTTCTGCTCGTATTGTTCAGTAGTAAGACGATTATTGGATATTGACATTGTATTATTTTGAATGTTACATGTTGAATTTTAAATGAAGAAAGCATTCAACATTTAACATTCAAAATTCAACATAATTTAAAGCTCGGTTATTTTACCATAGGTTTCCGGCCTTCTGTCGCGGAAGAACTGCCATACGCTCCTTACTTCTTCAATCATATCAAGATCAAAATCCGAGATTAATAATTCATCTTTATCTTCTGATGCCTGCGCAAAAATCTGTCCGCGTGGATCAACAAAATAGGAACTGCCATAAAATTTACCGAGGTTCCATGGCTTTTCTTCACCTACCCGGTTAATACAACCCATAAAATAACCATTGGCTGCCGCATGTGCCGGCTGTTCCAGTTTCCATAAGTATTGACTTAAACCGGCAACTGTTGCAGAAGGGTTATAAACGATCTCAGCACCATTCAATCCCAAACACCTCGCCCCATCAGGGAAGTGGCGGTCGTAGCAGATATACACACCCACTTTGGCATACTTGGTTTGAAATACCGGGTAACCCAGGTTGCCGGGTTTAAAGAAAAATTTTTCCCAAAAACCACTGGTATGAGGGATATGGTTCTTACGGTATTTACCCAGATAGGTTCCATCAGCATCAATCACTGCCGCCGTATTATATAAAACACCGGCTTGTTCTTTTTCATATACCGGTACGATCATCACCATATTATATTTTTTGGCATACACCTGCATCCGCTCGATGGTAGGACCAGGAACTGTTTCAGCACTTTCATACCAGGCTTTATCCTGACCAGGACAGAAATAGGGTGTATTAAAAATTTCCTGAAAGCAGAGTATCTGAACACCTTTTTTCCCAGCTTCTTCAATCAACGGGATATGTTTCTGTACCATTGCTTCTTTAATTTCTTCAATGGTTCCTTCGCCTTCTGTTTTTGGCAAACTCATTTGTATTAACCCTGATCGAACAATACGTGGCATGTGATTTTATTTTAAATGTAGAATGATTTTATTTGGTCATCTTTTATATCCTTACGCAGCTTTTGTTGCGTCGCACACTTCAGCTATTACTCATATCCAGGCTTTTTTTCACCGCAGAGAACAAAACTATATCTTCCCCTCAACCTTGTTTCTCTTAACAAACTGCCCATAACCTTTATCTGCTGAGCAAGTATTGTTATCAATTACAACCTTACCCCGTAACAAAACGGTTTTCACTTTACCGGTCAGTTCCCATCCCTCATATCCACTGTAATCAACATTCATATGATGCGTAGCGGCAGAGAGTGTATGCTTCTCTTCCGGATCAAACAATACAATATCCGCATCACTACCCACAGCTATGGTACCTTTTTTAGGAAACATGCCGAATATTTTCGCTGCGTTTGTGCTTGCCACTTCTACAAATTTATTCAAACTGATTTTCCCCTTGCCCACACCCTCACTGTATAATAATTCCATCCTGTTTTCAATGGCAGGATGGCCGTTGGGTATTTTTGAAAAATCATCTTTGCCCATTAATTTCTGCTCCCACATAAATGGGCAATGATCTGTTGCTACCACATTTACCAATCCCTGGTTAATGCCTGCCCATAA
>JAYTOS010000273.1:0-1998 GCA_043747705.1 Bacteroidota bacterium | reverse complement strand
CACATCTAACGCCGTTCCAGGCCGCCTTACTGCAGGAGTTCGGAAGATTGTTTTATCACGCAAAGGCGCGTAAGAAGATAAAGTCGCAAAGATATACCTGGCAACTAATGCCGGTGTAAGTCGCCTCCATTGTTGGTGTTGGTCGCCTGACCAACACCCATGCTACAACCCCGAAGGCCCGTCTTTCCCCATTTCTATAATCCAATCCTTTCTTTTTAGTTCAAAATTGGTACCCAGATATAATCTTCTTACCTGTTCATCATCGGCGAGTTCTTCGGCGGTGCCATGTTTGAATATTTTTCCTTCAATAAGCAGGTAAGCACGGTCGCAGATAGAAAGGGTTTCATTTACATTATGATCGGTGATAAGGATACCGATATTCTTAAATTTCAATTTGGCCACTACACCTTGTATGTCTTCAACGGCAATGGGGTCTACTCCCGCAAAAGGTTCATCGAGTAAAATAAATTTCGGGTCAACTGCCAGGGCCCGGGCTATTTCTGTTCTTCTTCTTTCGCCGCCGCTCAGGCTGTCGCCATTGTTCTTACGAACATGATGCAGGTTAAATTCATCTAATAAAGAATCTAATTTATGAAGCCTTTCCAGCTTCGTAAGGGTAGTCATTTCCAGAACAGCCAATATATTATCTTCCACACTCAGTTTTCTGAATACACTGGCTTCCTGGGGTAAATAGCCAATACCCATCTGCGCCCTTTTGTACATGGGTAGTTTGGTAATATCCTGTTCATTTAAAAAAACACTGCCTTCATCTGGCTTGATAAGGCCTACCACCATATAAAAAGTAGTGGTTTTGCCGGCACCATTAGGACCAAGCAAACCAACGATCTCTCCCTGCTGAACAGTAACCGAAACTTGCTGTACCACAGTACGGCCCTTATAACTTTTAACGAGGTTTTGGGTATGAATAGTCAGGCTCAAGAGTAAGTGTTTAGGCAAAAATAGAGTTTATACAACTGATATGGTAACCGGTGTTTTATCTTAACACATGTTTTTCTAATCAGCTCATCACTGTATATTGCATCCATTTCAAAGGAAATAGGCCCGTTAGGACTTGATTTGGAAAATATTCACCGCATTCAAATGAAAGTAACAGAACATATACAACAGGCAAAAGATACCTTGATCTCTTTTGAGGTATTGCCACCGTTAAAAGGTAAGACTATTGCCACTCTTTACGACCACGTAGACCCATTGATGGAATTCAAGCCATCCTGGATCAATGTAACCTACCACCGTAGTGAAACCATGTTCAAGAAAAAAGCGGATGGTACTTTTGAAAAAGTGGAAGTGCGTAAACGCCCCGGCACGGTTGGTATTTGCGCAGCCATTAAGAATCACTACCAGGTTGATGCGGTTCCGCATATTATTTGTGGCGGCTTTACCAAAAGAGAAACAGAAGATGCCCTGATTGACCTTGATTTTTTGGGAATTGATAATGTGCTGGTATTACGTGGAGATGCTGCTAAAAATGAAACCGCGTTCGAGCCGGAAAAAAACGGTAATCATTTTGCCATTGACCTCTTACAGCAGGTAAACAATATGAACAATGGTATTTACATGGATGAAGATATTAAGAATGGTGGCAAAACAAGTTTTTGCACGGGTGTAGCCGGTTACCCGGAAAAACATTTCGAAGCACCCAACCTCGAAATTGACCTGTTGAAACTAAAACAAAAAGTAGATGCCGGTGCGGAATACATTATGACGCAGATGTTCTTTGATAACCAGAAGTTCTTCGACTTTGTAAAAGCCTGTAAGGATATGGGTATCAACGTGCCCATTATACCAGGCTTAAAACCCATCACTACTAAAAAACAGCTGTCTGTGCTGCCAAGGATATTTCATGTTGATATACCAACCGACTTGTCGAACGAGATCATGAAATGTAAAACAGATCTTGACTGCGAGCAGGTGGGTGCAGAATGGCTGGTACAACAAAGTAAAGAACTGAAAAAATTCGGCGTGCCGGTTTTGCAT
>JAYTOS010000272.1:0-2254 GCA_043747705.1 Bacteroidota bacterium | reverse complement strand
GCCCCTACTTCATCCAATACATCAATCGCTTTATCGGGTAATAACCTGTCGGTCATATAGCGGTCACTTAATTTTACACAGGCTTCTATCGCATCATCGGAATAGGTTACGTTATGAAAATCTTCGTATTTAGATTTGATATTGGTAAGGATCATGATGGTTTCATCCACACTCGGCGGTTCGATCAATACTTTCTGGAAACGACGGTCAAGTGCACCATCTTTTTCAATATACATCCTGTACTCATCCAGTGTAGAAGCACCAATACATTGCAGTTCTCCCCTTGCCAGTGCAGGTTTAAATATATTCGATGCATCTAATGAGCCGCTGGCACCACCGGCACCAACAATCGTATGTATCTCATCAATAAACAATATTACATCCCTGTTCTTTTCCAGTTCATTCATGATGGCTTTCATCCTTTCTTCAAACTGGCCACGGTATTTGGTACCCGCAACCAATGCTGCCAGATCAAGTGAGATAACCCTTTTATCAAACAATACACGGCTTACTTTTCTTTGTACGATGCGCAGTGCCAATCCTTCTACAATAGCCGTTTTACCCACACCCGGCTCACCTATTAAAATGGGGTTATTCTTTTTACGGCGGCTTAATATCTGGCTCACCCGCTCAATTTCTTCTTCACGGCCCACAATTGGGTCGAGTGTGCCCGATTCTGCCAGTTTGGTTATATCCCTTCCAAAATTATCCAGCACAGGTGTTTTACTTTTAGCTGCCCCTGGTTGTTTACCTGCACGTTGCTGCTGGTAACCGGCGCCACGTTTTTCTTCTTCAAAATCATCATCGTTTTCGTCGGAAAATTCGCTGCGTGGTGGCGGATGGGTTGTGCCTACCATACCCAGTTCGTTGCGGAACAGGTCGTAGTCCACATCAAACTGGTTTAATATCTGCGTGGCGATGTTTTCTTTATTCTTAAGAATGCTCAACATCAAATGCTCGGTTTCTACAAGCGGACTTTTCAATGCTTTTGCTTCCAGTACCGTAACGCGTATTACCTTCTCCGCCTGTTTGGTTAAAGGAAGGCTATTGATATTGGCAATATTTTTACCTGTCTTGTCTTTTACGGCAAGTTCTACTTCTTTACGCAATTCATATAGGTCAACATTCAGCTGCTTTAATACCTTAATGGCCGTATTATCCCCATCTCGGATCAAACCCAGCAACAAATGTTCTGTGCCTATAAAGTCATTGCCTAACCTGAGCGCTTCTTCCCTGCTGAAGGAAATGATCTCTTTTACCTGTGCTGAAAAATTATTATCCATGGCCTTATTTTGGATTTATACAATTATAACGAATATTTTTGAGCGAAGTTGTGATGCACTTATGCACACCCTGTTAATGTAATTTACTAAACTATGGAAGTCAAAATTGATACCAAGGAGAAATTTACTGTTGTAACGCCGATTATTGCCGAACTCACTGCCAATATAGCAGCAGAAATAGCGATTGCCTGCACGGAGCAACTGCAAAAAGAGGTAAAAAACGTAATTCTTGACCTCAAATCTGTGTCATTTGTGGAAGAATCCGCAGCAGAAACCCTTGCAGAACTTCAACAGTCATTCTATGAGCATAATGCCTCTTTTGTTATCTGCTCATTACAACCGACTGTAGAGGAAAGCTTTGAGAAAATGGACCTGCTGGAATTGTTAAATGTTACCCCTACCCCATCTGAAGCCTGGGATATTGTTCAGATGGAAGCAATTGAAAGGGAATTATTAGACGGTGATGATATGGAATTTGAAGCAACCAAATGATGGTAAATCTTAATTGCCCACTCACTACTCACCATCCACATGTCTGCAAAAGATTATTATCAAATATTAAATATCACACCCGCCGCTTCCACTGAAGAGATTAAAAAAGCTTTTCGGAAATTAGCATTGAAATACCATCCTGATAAAAACAAGGATGGGTTTGCCCGCGAAAAATTTTCGGAAATACAGGAAGCTTACCTGGTGTTAAAAGATAAAATAAAGAGGGCGGCTTACGATTACCAGCGGTACACACAAAACCCACAGCGGGTTTATAAACCATTGGCCGAAACTGCGGAAGAAATTTTACAGTCGAGTATCCTTCTTCACAAAAAAGTATCCTTACTCGATCCTTTCAGAATTGATCTTAACCAACTCTCCTTTGAGATCAATGATCTGCTATCCACTCACAATCTGAATATTCTGCAAAACGCAAATGATTATGTCATCAATAAAAAAATCATTCATCATATTACAGGATC
>JAYTOS010000271.1:0-1178 GCA_043747705.1 Bacteroidota bacterium | reverse complement strand
ATTGCCATACCGGAGATGAAGGTCACTTATCATAGTCACCACGGTGCCATAGAAGAAAGTATGCATGTATATATCAAAGCGGGCCTCCATGCCATCCTATCCAACCCGCCAACCCGCAACCCGTTATCCATCCTCGAAATAGGCTTAGGCACCGGACTCAATGCACTACTCAGTTTACGTGAAGCCACCACGCTACAACAACACATTCAATTTACTGCTATTGAACCCTTTCCATTATCAGCATCAGAGATAGCGCAGATCAATCATGGAAACCTGCTTTCCCTACAGGAAAATTTTTTACAAATACATCAGGCAAACTGGGAACAGGATATTGTCATCAACAAATATTTTTCACTGAAAAAAATCAATCACTCATTATCCCAACCCCTCAATATTTCGCCTGTTAATTGCATTTATTTTGATGCTTTCTCTCCTGTAGTGCAGCCGGAGTTATGGACAAAAGCTGTTTTCGAAGAAATGTACCAGCTGCTTATCACAGGTGGCATCCTTGTAACCTATTGCAGCAAAACCGTTGTTCGCAAAGCAATGGAAGCAGCCGGTTTCACCGTTACAAAAATACCTGGCCCTTACGGGAAAAGAGATATTGTGAGAGCAGGGAAATAATCAAAAATTATCAATTGCGATCGGGAGTAGCATAGTACAGTATCCAATATAGAAATATCCCTAATCGTAATTGATAATTCGTAATTTATCCGTAGCTTAACCATAAACTTATCAACCATGAAGTTTTTGCTTACCCTGTTAGCTACTGTAACCCTTTTAACTTCCTCCGCCCAGAACAAAGACGAACAAGCCATCCGCTCCATCTTAGCCGAGCAAACGATACAATGGAACAAGGGTAATATCGAATCATTTATGAAAGGCTACTGGAAAAGTGACAGCCTCTTGTTTGTTGGAAAGAACGGGCCAAAATACGGGTATCAAACTACTCTGGAGAATTATAAAAAAAATTATCCGGATACGGTCATCATGGGCAAACTTAATTATGATATTCTGCGGGTACAGCCACTTTCAGCAACTACTTATTTTGTACTGGGAAAATTTATGCTCATAAGGAGTATTGGAAATGTAAGCGGGTACTATACACTCCTTTTCCGGAAGATGAAAGGGCAATGGGTAATTGTATCCGACCATAGCAGTTGATGTAATATTTTGAT
>JAYTOS010000270.1:0-2961 GCA_043747705.1 Bacteroidota bacterium | reverse complement strand
GTAGCCGGTACGGGAATCGAACCCGTCTTTGCCCCGTGAAAGGGGGCTGTCCTAACCGATAGACGAACCGGCCATTTTTGTTAATCGGGACGCAAAAATAGGCCCATGACCCTTTTCTGCCAAAACATTTTTCTAATTTATGCCTTTTCCAGTGTTTATAGGCATTGAGCGTTAATGAACAGGGCTTGAGTAGTGAGTAGTGAGTTATGGGCCGTTGAAAAACTCACTACTCACTACTTACCACTCACTATTCACCACTCACTACTCACGCCCCCCATTCACCAAAAAATATCACTATAATAATAGCATTCCTTGTAAATTTGCCACTCGTTTAGATTTATTTACACCTAAAACACGGAATTCAATGAGTACAGTAAAAGTTGCTATTAACGGTTTCGGACGCATCGGCCGTTTAGTGTTTCGCCAGATCTACAATATGGAAGGTATTGAAGTAGTAGCCATTAATGATCTTACAAGTCCGCAGGTATTGGCTCATTTATTAAAATATGATAGTGCCCAGGGCCGTTTTGAAGGTGCCACAGTAACTTCTACCGCAGATTCAATCGTAGTAAACGGTGATACCGTAAAAATATATGCACAAAAAGACCCCGCACAAATTCCATGGGGTACGCATGGTGTTGATGTCGTAATAGAATCAACCGGTTTCTTTGCCGATAAAGACAAGGCCGCAGCACACATTACTGCCGGTGCCAAAAGAGTGGTTATTTCCGCACCTGCAACCGGCGACCTGAAAACAGTGGTATTTAATGTAAACCATGCCATCCTCGATGGAACAGAAACCATTATTTCCTGCGCATCATGCACTACCAACTGCCTGGCCCCAATGGCAAAAGTGCTGAATGATAAATATGGTATTGTAACCGGTATCATGACAACCATTCACGCATATACCAATGACCAGAATACATTAGATGCACCGCATCCAAAAGGCGATCTGCGCAGGGCAAGAGCGGCTGCAGCCAACATCGTTCCTAACAGCACCGGAGCTGCCAAAGCTATTGGCCTTGTATTACCCGAACTGAAAGGCAAATTAGATGGCAGCGCACAACGCGTTCCTACCATTACAGGTTCATTAACTGAACTGGTTAGTGTGCTCGGTAAAAAAGTTACGCCGGAAGAAATCAATGCAGCAATGAAAGCCGCCAGCAATGAAAGTTTCGGCTATAACGAAGATGAAATTGTAAGTACAGATATCATCGGCACACATTTTGGTTCCTTATTCGATGCTACACAAACTAAAGTATTAACCGTTGGTGACGCGCAACTGGTAAAAACGGTTAGCTGGTACGATAATGAAATGAGTTATGTAAGCCAGCTGGTTCGTACAGTAAAATATTTTGCGGGGTTGATTTCTAAGTAAATTAGTTTGTTGACCAAGCAGGGGTTCGCTACTGAGCTTCGCTTGCGTCGCACACTGCAACTTCCTGAACAATGATGAACTGTTTTTTAAAACACATAGGCAGGTAATTTAGCAAAGGGTATATAGATTTCTATATACCCTTTGCTTTTCAACACAGAACCCCTGTGTTGAAAAAAGTATCTTAGCTACTCAGATCACATTAAATGCAGAAAAATAATAACCATGAGTAAATTCACAGATCATAACTTCAAAAACCAAAAAGTACTAATCCGCGTAGACTTCAATGTGCCTTTGGATGCATCATTCAACATCACCGATGATACCAGGATGAAAGGAACCATCCCCACCATACAGAAAATATTGGCCGATGGGGGAAGTGTAATTTTAATGAGCCATCTCGGCCGCCCGAAAGATGGCCCAACTGATAAATATTCTTTAAAGCATCTGGTAAACCACCTCGTTAAATTATTGAATGGTGCTACTGTAAAATTTGCAGATGACTGCATAGGTGCATCAGCCCGTGAGAAAGCGGCTTCCCTTCAGCCCGGTGAAGTATTACTCATCGAAAACCTTCGTTTTTATAAAGAAGAAGAAAACGGCGATACTGCTTTTGCAGAAAAGCTAAGCAAGCTCGGAGATGTATATGTGAACGATGCATTCGGAACAGCTCACCGTGCGCACGCTTCAACGGCAGTAATCGCACAATTTTTCCCTGGTGAAAAGAAAATGTTCGGCCTGCTGATGGAAAGTGAAGTGGCCAGTGCGGAAAAAATAATGCATAAAAGTGAAAAGCCTTTTACAGCAATCATCGGCGGTGCTAAAGTGAGTGATAAAATATTGATCATCGAAAATTTATTGGAACGCGCAACAGATATCATCATTGGTGGTGGTATGGCATATACATTTATGAAAGCCGAAGGAGGCGCAATAGGCAGCTCCTTATGCGAAATGGACCGCATAGATACGGCCCTTGAATTATTAAAAAAAGCGGAAGCCAAAGGCGTATGTATTCACCTGCCATCCGATTCGGTAATCGCAGATAAATTTGCTGCTGATGCCAATATCTCCTCCGCCCCCAGTAATGATATACCCGATGGCTGGATGGGACTGGATATTGGCATGAATGCCTGCGAACAATTCACCAATTGCATCAAACGCTCCAAAACTATTTTATGGAATGGTCCCATGGGCGTTTTCGAAATGGAAAAATTTCAACATGGAACTAAAACAATTGCCACAGCAATCGCCGAAGCTACCGAGGCCGGGGCTTTCTCATTGGTAGGCGGGGGCGACAGTGTAGCCGCCGTAAACCAGTTTGGTTTTGCAGATAAAGTGAGTTATGTATCTACCGGCGGCGGAGCATTATTGGAATACTTCGAAGGAAAAGTACTCCCCGGAATCGCCGCGATAAACAGTTAATAAAATATACATCTGCCAAATCTGTGAACCTTGGGCAAAATGGCAACCGCCAAAATGCCATCTTTTCCGGCACGGCACCTGTTTTGTAATATTCACACCAGTTTTACGACAAACAAGTAAATTACACCTAAATCTAAATTGTATGAGTACCAAAAACATTA
>JAYTOS010000269.1:0-1696 GCA_043747705.1 Bacteroidota bacterium | reverse complement strand
GCACAACCTAAGTTTACCAAACGTCCTTCTGCCAACAGGATGATGTCTTTGCCATCAATATTATAAAGGTCAACCTGTGGTTTGATAGTATCTTTTGTCTGGCCATAATTATTGTTCAGCCAGGCAACATCAATTTCAATATCAAAGTGACCGATATTACAAACGATCGCTTTGTCTTTCATTGAGCGGAAATGTTTTTCTGTAATCAGGTCGCGGCAACCGGAAGCCGTAACAATGATATCTGCTTCTTTTACAGCTTCAGCCATTGGTTTTACTTCAAAACCTTCCATAGCAGCCTGTAAAGCGCAGATAGGGTCGATCTCGGTAACAATTACACGGCAACCTGCGCCTTTTAAAGAAAGGGCAGAACCTTTACCTACATCACCATATCCACCTACCACAGCCACTTTGCCGGCCATCATCACATCAGTAGCACGACGGATTGCATCTACCAGTGATTCCTGGCAACCGTATTTGTTATCAAATTTAGATTTGGTAACAGAATCATTTACATTGATCGCAGGAATAGGTAAAGTACCTTTTGCCATACGCTCATATAAACGGTGAACGCCGGTGGTGGTTTCTTCAGACAAACCTTTGATGTTAGCAATCAATTCAGGATATACATCAAAAACCATATTGGTTAAATCGCCACCATCATCCAAAATCATATTCAACGGGCGATCGGAACCACCAAAGAACAAAGTTTGTTCAATACACCAATCCGCTTCTTCCTGTGTTTGTCCTTTCCAGGCAAATACACCGATACCTGCAGCGGCGATAGCGGCAGCAGCCTGGTCCTGGGTAGAAAATATATTACAAGAACTCCATTTTACTTCAGCACCCAAAGCCACCAGTGTTTCAATTAACACCGCAGTTTGAATGGTCATGTGTAAACAACCGGCAACACGCGCGCCCTTTAATGGCTGGCTTGGTCCGTATTCAGCACGGATAGACATTAAACCTGGCATTTCTGCTTCAGCTAAACGGATTTCTTTACGGCCCCAATCGGCTAAACTCATATCAGCCACTTTGTAAGGAAGGCTGAAGTCAATAGATTTTGTTAGTGTAGACATGTTTTATATTTTATGTGGTACAAATGTAGTTTTATAGAATAAAATACCATATTATTTATTTTATTTGGAATGAATATCTATTTTATTAATTTTATGTAGCATAAATGAATATTTTATTATGACTAAGACACCTAAAAAAGACGAATCCACTAATGCCCCTTTTTCAGTAGATGAAAAGGACATGGCCATCCTGCGTGTATTGCAGCAGAATGCCCGGGCAACCGTAAAGGAAATAGCTGATAAAGTTCACCTGAGTACCACTCCCGTGCATGAAAGGATTAAGCGTATGGAAGAGTCGGGGGTAATCAGGCAATACGCTACACTGGTAGATCATTCCAAAGTAAAAAAAGGCTTGATGGTGATCTGCTATGTATCACTCAAACAGCATAACCGTAATGCCGGCGCGAAATTTATTAAGGATATCCAGGAGATGAATGAAGTGATAGAGTGTTATAATATTTCAGGCGAGTTTGATTTTATGCTGAAAGTAGTGGCTGAAAGTATGGATGCTTATTACGATTTCCATGTAAACAAATTAAGCCAGGCAGAAAACCTGGGCCATGTACAGAGTGTTTTTGTAATGGGGGTGATTAAGCAAACGCATGTGTTGGTGCATTAGG
>JAYTOS010000268.1:0-3702 GCA_043747705.1 Bacteroidota bacterium | reverse complement strand
AAAGAGTCGAAAGCTACTTTCGTATTCGGACAGATGAACGAACCCCCGGGCGCCCGTGCACGAGTGGCTTTGAGCGGATTAACCATCGCTGAATATTTCCGTGATGGAGATGGTACTGGAAAAGGAAAAGACATCTTGTTTTTCGTAGATAATATCTTCCGTTTCACACAAGCCGGTTCTGAGGTATCAGCCCTGTTGGGTCGTATGCCATCAGCGGTAGGTTACCAGCCAACACTGGCCACAGAAATGGGGTTGATGCAGGAACGTATCACATCAACCAAAAACGGTTCGATCACTTCTGTACAGGCGGTGTATGTACCTGCGGATGATCTGACTGATCCGGCCCCGGCAACTACATTTGCTCACCTGGATGCAACAACGGTATTAAGCCGTAAGATTGCAGATCTGGGTATTTATCCTGCGGTGGATCCATTGGATTCTACATCAAGGATCTTAACACCGGCTATCGTGGGTGAAGCACATTATGAATGTGCCAACCGCGTAAAACTGATCTTACAGCGTTACAAAGAATTACAGGATATCATCGCCATCCTCGGCATGGATGAATTAAGTGAAGAAGATAAAATGACCGTACATCGTGCCCGTAAAGTGCAGCGTTTCCTGTCACAACCTTTCCACGTAGCTGAGCAGTTCACAGGTTTAAAAGGTGTATTTGTAGATATCAATGATACCATCCGTGCCTTTAACTCTATCATGGACGGTGAAGTGGATGAATATCCTGAAGCAGCTTTCAACCTGGTAGGTACTTTGGAAGAAGCGATGGAGAAGGGCAAGAAAATGATGGATGCAGCGAAAGGATAAGTAATTTGAAAATTTGAAGATTAAATAAAATATGACACTAGAAATATTAACTCCCGAAAAAAAATTCTACAGTGGGGATGTCTACGGTGTAATGTTACCGGGTATTACAGGTTTGTTTGAAATACTTGACAAACACGCCCCACTGGTAAGTGCTTTGAAAAACGGAACGCTGAAAATACTGAAAGACAAAAGCAAGAACACCGAAAGCTATTCTATACAAAGTGGTTTTGTAGAAGTGTTGAATAATAAAGTAACGGTTCTGGTAGAAGGGGCTACTGCATTATAGATAAAATTTTAGATCAACCGATTAAGAAAAATAAACAAGCGGCCCCGAAATATTTCGGGGCCGCTTGTTTTGTGTACCGGATATAAAATAATAACTCTTCCAACGCTTCAACCCGCAACAAACAATCCATTACCACGTATATGATTAATTCAACTGCGGATCAATCGGGTAATTGATCATCTGGCTATATTCGCCGCCCAGATCTTGTAAAGCAGCTTTCCATATCTGTTGCGTATTCATATTAAATACAAGTGGCTTGCTCGCTTCACGGGTGATCCAGCTTTTTCCATTCAGTTCGCCGAGCAATTGTCCTTCAGACCAACCACTGTAACCGAGAAAAAAACGGATATCATTTTTGCTGAGTTTATCCTCTTTTAATAATACCAATACATCCTCAAAATCGCCGCCCCAGAAAATGCCGTCGACTACTTCAACGCCACCTGGTATCAGGTTGGGACATTGGTGAAGGAAATGTAACGTGTCTTTCTGTACAGGGCCACCATCATAAACAGGGAAACGGATGCCTTCAGCATTGGTAACCAGGTCGCCCAATTCCTGGTCGAAGGTTTTATTAAGTACAAAGCCAAAACTACCCTCATCCTGGTGTTCACAAAGCAGTACCACGGTGCGTATAAAGTTAGGGTCCTTCAAAAAAGGATCAGAGATTAATAATATGCCCGGGGCCAGGTCAGTCATATAGAAAAGATAAGAAAAACAATTTATTTCTAAAAAAGATACGCCTTATTCCCCGTTAAAATCCTGATAAAGCTACCCACGTGTGTACAGGGGTTTACAGTTCCCGTTATATTTGTGACGATGAAGAGAACTTTCCCCACCATTATCATACTGATCTCACTTTCTTTACTAGGACTGATTCTTTTGCAGACATCCTGGCTGAAGAACCTGTTGGAAGTAACGGAAAGTCAGCTGAATAATAAAGTGGAAGATGCCAGTTTAACGGTAGTGAAAGAGCTGAGTAAGACTGTTAATAATGGACAGGTTTTGCGGCTACCGAGAAGAGGCGGACTTACATTTAGTTCCGATTTTCATTTACATCTGCTGAAGCCTCCAACCATCGAAGAAAAATTTTCGCCGCAGGAAATACATGGAAAGTTAAAAGCCGCTTTCGAAAGTAAGGATCTCAAAGACCTTCAATTTGAATTTGCTATTACCAATACGAATGATGATTACGAGATGTCATCTAAGAATTTTGATAAGGAATTTTGGGATACCACAAATAATAAACGCAACTATTATCCAATCATCCCTGAAAATAGCGATGTAGAAGGATTGGCCACTTTAGAAAAACTGATTATTGTTGTCCCTAATTTTAAAAAGCAGGTATGGGAATCATTGCGTTGGGTGATGATTGGCGCGGTGATATTTATGATTATCATCATCGCGGCTTTTTATGTTACGGTAAAATCGTTGCTGAACCAGAAAAAATTGAGTGAGATAAAAAGTGATTTTATCAATAACATGACGCATGAGTTTAAAACCCCATTGGCCACTATATCATTAGCGGTGGATGCTTTGCGGAACGAAAAAGTTCAGGCTGATAAAGAGAAGACAAAATATTTCAGCAGTATCATCAAAGAAGAAAATCTCCGCATGAATAAACATGTGGAAACAATTTTGCAGGCAGCTTTAATGGAAAGGCAGGAATTGCAGCTGAACCTTATTTCATTACATGTGCATACAGTGATCCAATCCATACTTGATAATTATGCGTTACAGTTACAGGATAAGCAAGGAAATATCCAATTACTGCTTAATGCGAAGAATGATGTGATCAATGCGGATGAAGTACATTTCTCCAACCTGGTCTCTAATTTGATTGATAACGCTATCAAATATTCGGGTGATAAACCTAAGATTGTTATCTCAACACATAGCACAAAAAAACACCTTATTGTTCGTGTAGCAGACAATGGGATTGGGATGAGTAAAGAAACCGTAAAACGAATCTTCGAAAAATTCTACCGTGCACATACGGGTAACCTGCATGACGTAAAAGGTTTTGGCCTCGGTATGAGTTACGTAAAAACAGTGATAGATGCGCACAAGGGCAAAATAAAAGTAGAAAGCACTTTGGGCAAGGGAAGTGTTTTTACAGTGGAGTTGCTTTTGGCAAAGGAAAGTAGTGAGAAACGTGGATCGTGAGTGGTGAGTTGTAGGCAGACATTATAAACTCACTACTCACTACTCACCACTCACCATTCACCATTCACCACTCACCATTCACCATTCACCACTCACGATTCCCCCCACCCTCCAGCCACAATAAACTCCCATCCCCATAACTAAGAAAACGAAAAGAATGCTGTAATGCATAGTCGTACACTTTTTTCCAATCGTTTCCGGTAATAGCGGCTACCAATAATAATAAAGTGGATTGAGGCTGGTGAAAATTGGTGATCAATGCTTTCACAATTCTGAATCGGTATCCTGGGGCAATGATAATTTGTGTTTTGGTAATTAATCGTTCTGATTGGTGATGCGCTAACCAATTCAATAATGACTGCAACGCGTCTTCCACAGCGATATCTGCATTGGCAGCATCATAAGGTTCCCATTGGGTTAGGTGCAATGCT
>JAYTOS010000267.1:0-4460 GCA_043747705.1 Bacteroidota bacterium | reverse complement strand
TTGGTTGTTGATGGAACCGGATGTGGTGATACCTATATGGCTGGTTATCTTTATCAAAGGCGAAAGGGCGCTGATATACAAGTTGCGGGAGAATTTGCGGCCGCTATGGCTACCTTGAATATTCAATCTTCAGGCCCCTTTATTGGTAGTGAAGAAGATGTTTTTAAACTTCTCACAGAAGGCAGGAAGGAATTTTTCTCTATTGATTAATCCCGGTAAAAAAAACTTGTGACTTAAATGAAATTTTCAGCGGATTTCAAAATGAAATAGGCAAAATAGGGAATTCAGCTGTTTAAAATTTCGTTATGCTGTACCGGAAAAATACTCAGTGATTATCGTTTTTACGTTGTGTATGCGGGATGATTTTTGGCACTAAATCTACTTTTATACATCAACTGCAAAAGGTTTTACTATCTCCTTAGCCGGGTTTCAATTTTTATAGATAAATTGGTGTTTTAAACCAACTGAAGACTATGAAAAAATTACTAAGCTTCTTTACCATCCTTTGTTCTCTACCCGTAATCAATTCTTTTTCCCAGGATAAACCTGAATGGAACACTGTGTTTGCAAAAATTAACCAGGAGGTATTGTCTAATTCAAAAGCATACAGTTCACTCAAACTGGCAACCGAAACCATTGGCCACCGTTTAACAGGTTCTGCCAATGGCAAAAAAGCGGAGGACTATGCATACAACCTCTTGAAATCTTATGGTTATACAAACCTGCGTTACCAGCCATTTGAAGTAGAAAGTTGGAGCCGGGGTTCGTTAGCTGTCACTATTGGGCCCGATTCCAAAAACCTTCAGCCCATCAAATCTGTTTCCCTGGCGCATTCTCCTGTAAAATCAGATGTGAATTTAGAAGTTGTGGATATGGGCAATGGCCTGGAAGAAGATTACCTGGCAAAGCCGGGTAAAGTAAAAGATAAAATTGCCCTGGTGTATTTGGGTGTGTTGCCCGGATCAAAAGAAGGTACAAAATCCCTGCACCGTTCAGAGAAAACAGCTATTGCTACTAAATATGGTGCGAAAGGGATTATTGTAATTAATACTGCTCCCGGCGGTATCCTATTAACCGGCACCGCTTCGGTTACCGGTAAGCTCATACCTATTCCTGCGGTTTGTGTGGGTAAAGAAGATGGTATGCAGTTGAAAGAGAAATTAGGAATGGGAAAATTATTTAGCCATATTTCTATGACTAATTTTTCAGGTCTGATCAAAGCAAGAAATGTGATAGCTACCATTAAAGGTAAATCGCTTCCTAATGAAAAAATAGTGGTTGGCGGGCATTTGGATAGCTGGGACCTGGCAACAGGTGCCATTGATAACGGCATCGGTTCTTTCGCGGTACTGGATATGGCAAGAACTTTTAAAGCATTGAACCTGCAACCCGAACGCACTGTAGAATTTGTTATGTTCATGGGAGAAGAAGAAGGCATGTTAGGCTCTAAAGCTTATGTAGCAGCAGCCGTAAAAGATAAAGGCATTGACCAACTCCGATACATGCTTAACTACGACATGACCAATGACCCTAAAGGATATGCTACAACTGCTGAAGAAAGTAAAGAGTTGTTCCAGTCCATTGGCAGCATTGCACATTCATTGGATACTGCTTTCAAAAACCAGTTTAGAAGTTGTGCCGGTTTGCATAGTGATCATGAACCTTTCATGTTGCGGGGTGTACCAACCGGTGGTGGTAGCGGAGGTGGGTTGCCCAGGAATGTGTTAGACTGTTACCATGCCGATTGCGATGTGTTTGCCCTGGTAGATGAGAAGGGAATGAAGAATACCGTACGTTTCAGCAGTATGTTATTGTATGGTATTGCTGATGCAACAGAAATCAAAGCCAAACATTTTACGGATGATGAAACCCGAAATTTTTTGCTAAAAAATAACTTAAAAGAACCGCTGCAGATAGCAGGTGAATGGCGTTGGAAAGAGTAAGCGGATACCTTTTTAAGAAAATAGTCAACTTATATTGAACAAGTATTATTGATCTTTACATAAACATTCAACACCCCTTGTTCAATATTTAATTTTCCCCTCCTCTGTTTTCCCATTTTTTTTGAACAAGTAAGGATAGCAGTATGGATATCACAGCTGTTATCATACCCGCTCCAACATCCAATGGAAAATGTTGTGCTAAATAAATCCTTGAATAGCCTACCAATAAGGCAAACAGAAAACCAATAGGGATAACCCATGTATTTTTAATGAACAGGCAGGCGAGTAAAAAAGCACAAAATGCTGTAGTTGTATGTCCTGATGGGAAACTATAGGCACTCAGTAACTCAACACCCGGAACGGTGTGTATCAGCCGGCCATCTGTAATAACAGCAGTGGGCCGCAGCATTTCGGGGAAAACGAAAATTTTGACAAGCTGTGTAATAAGCGTCGAAAACACAATAGCCGAAAATAAAAGAGGCAACTTATTTTTCTGATATCTCAGGAACAGTATCGCTACAGGCACTAAAATAATCCCATCACCCATATTTGTCCAGAAACGGAAAAAATAATCTGCTGGTGTACCCAGATCGGTATTCAGTAACAAAAAGAAATCAGTTCTGCCAATTATCAATGAGGTAACCACCAGATACAACCCCGCAGCGGTGCTAATGATTGTTCCACTGATAAAATTCTTATAGGAATAGCGGGACCGTAAATCCATGTGGCAGTATTTGGATAAGCAAATCTATGATTTGTAGAGGGTTAATGAAACATAAAAAAAGATCCCGCCAAAACCGGCAGGACCTTTTGTAAACCCAAATACAAGTATGAAAAGAGTTATATCACACCAGCCAGTTCAAGGCTTCGCTTTTTAAGGTTAATGATGTCAAGGTTGTCAATAATGGGTTCAGGCGTTAAAATAAGGGAACTGCCGTTTTCTCTCCACCAGTTACCCTCTATCAGCTGGTTTACATGCAATACGCCAATCAGGTATTTTCTTTCGGCTTCAGCGTGCCATTCTTCTATCCATTCAAATTTTTCTCGCGGAATATATTTCCAGTCATCAAAACTTACATACACTTTCAGGTAATAGTCTTTTGTGAGTTCGTGTGGGGTATGATGATATAGTTTTTTGTATTCATAACGGTAGTTATACCGTAAGGCACCTATATCGCTCAATACCGCCGATGCAGTTGGGAAACTTCCGGCACCTTTTCCATAAAAAAATTGTTTATCGGCGAATCCGCTTTCTATAACTACGCCATTATATTCATTCTTAACAAAGGATAAAGGATCATCATGTTTTACAAATTGCGGTAATACGAATGCGGCTACTTTTCCGTTATTCAGTTTTTTTGCCTGAGCAATTAATTTTATGTCCAGACTCTTTTCTTTGGCTACAATTGAATCGCTTAGCTGTATACTTTGAATGCCGGTAAATAAAAGACTATCCGGGTGTTCCACAATACCATAGGCATGATTAAGCAGGATGGTCCATTTATTTACGGCATCGTATCCTTCTACGTCCAGTTTGGGATTACTTTCTGCAAAACCTAATTGCTGGGCGAGTATCAAGGCTGCCTGAAAATCTAATTTATCCTCAAACATTTTAGTAAGGATAAAATTGGTAGAACCATTTACGATGGCTTTGATCGAATGCAGCAGGTCATTATCATAATATTCTTCCAGGTTCCGTATAACGGGGATAGATGCGCAGGCAGCGGCTTCGCATAAGAAAGGCAGGCCTGTTTCTTGCTGCAGTTGCAGGATCTCTGGCAAATGCTCTGCAATCATTTTTTTGCTGGCACTTACCACAGCTTTGCCGTTTCGTAAAGCGATAGAAACGATCTCAAAAGCCGCATTGGAATCATCAATCACTTCTACAATTACATTAATGGTATCATCCAGTAAAAGGATGTCTTTTTCTGTGGTAAACAAAGAAGCTGGGGCATTTCTAACCTTGCCTGGATGCTTAATACATACCTTTTTAATACTGGCCCTCAGTGAAGGTGTTTGCTGTAATACCCTGTATAATCCTTCGCCTACTGTGCCAAAACCAAATAAGCCGATTGTTAAATGTTTATGTGTTTCCATTGAATTGTTTAATGCTTTGTTTATTGTATAAAGAAGGGTCGCCTGTAAGGATGAGATACAGGTTATTATGCATTACAACAACAGCTACAAATAAAAGTTGAGGCTGAAACCTGTATGCGGTAAAATGTATTTGTATAGCTACCCATAATAATCCTACAAAATTAATAGACTTATTGATTGACGGACAAATTATTTTTTCAGTTTAATGGTTTGTTAAAACCTGTTTCTGCACTAATGCATTTATTTATGCCGGGTGCTCCTGCATAAAAGTGTACACCTGGTAAATGGGAACGGAGATGACTTTGATAAGGGGATCAACTAGGATGCTGTGAATTAATTCTGTTGTTGGGCGCATATTAAAAGGTTTATCCTTAATCACCTAAACGGGAAATCGAGGAATGTAAGAATGTTGTAAAGCTT
>JAYTOS010000266.1:0-2443 GCA_043747705.1 Bacteroidota bacterium | reverse complement strand
CCTGGCTTTATTGTAAACCGGGTGGCCCGTCATTATTACCTCGAAGCCATGAAAATGGTTGAACAGGGATTAGCAACCATTCAAACCGTAGATGCCATCATGGAAGCAACAGGTTTTAAAATGGGCCCCTTTAAATTGATGGACCTGATTGGAATGGATATCAACTTAGGTGTGAGTACAATCGTTTGGGAAGCCCTTGGCAAGCCGGAGCGGCTAACCCCATCACCCATTCAAAAAGGAAAAGTAGCAGCAGGGGAACTTGGGCGGAAAACGGCCAAAGGGTTTTATGAGTATATTACTCAATAGTCAATGAAATGGGGCTGATAATGATATTCACCATTCATTACTCACTCCCCCTTTCTTCCTAACTTTAATTTCTCAACAACAACCCATGAAAAAAACAATCATTCTCCTGTCATTATTTTCCATGTTTGCCGCCTGCAAACTCAGCAATGAAAATCAAACCCGGGAAGACAATAAAGAACTATCTGTTTTGCTGGATAAGTATTATGAAGAACGCCTTGGTTTTTTTCCGGTTGAAGCAACAACGATCGGTGATAACCGGTTCAATGATAAAATGTATGTAGATTTTACCGATAGCTATCGCCAAAAAGAAAGGGATTTCTTTAACCGCTATCTCGTTTATATAACCAGATTTGAAAGAGAGGCATTGAATGATAATGACAAGCTTAGCTATGATATTTTCAAACGCGAAATGGAAATCAATATTGAAGGATTAGGTTTTCATGATAATTATACACCACTAAATCAATTTCAAAGCAGTCACCTGGTGTTTGGGCAATTGGGGAGTGGCAGTGTGATACAACCTTTTAAAACGGTAAAGGATTATGACAATTGGTTACAGCGAATGGCGGTGTTTCCGGCATATGCAGACAGTGTTATTGTTTATTTTAAAAAAGGAATGGCGGCTGATTTTGTATTGCCCCAGGCTGTTGTGGTAAAAATGGTTCCGCAAATGCAGGCCATGGTGGTAAGTGATGTTACAAAGAGTTTATTCTATGGCCCCATCACTCTTCTGCCGGCAACATTTGCAGAGGCAGATAAAAAGAGATTAACAGATGCTTATACCAAAGCCATTAATGAACAGATCACACCTTCTTTTAAAAAACTCGGCGATTTTCTTCAGAATGAATATTTGCCCAAAGCCAGAACAACATCTGGTATTGGTGCTGTTAAGGATGGCGATAAGTATTATAACTGGCTTATCCGCCAGCAAACAACCACTAACAAAACGCCGGATGAGATTTATAATATCGGACTATCAGAAGTAAAACGTATCCGGGCAGAAATGGAGCGCGTTAAAAACGAAACCGGGTTCACTGGCGATCTGAAAGCATTCTTCACTTACTTAAATAAAGATAAAAAATTCACACCGTATAAAACGCCCAAAGAAATACTGGATGCTTTTGAAAACATACATAAGACCATGTTACCCAACCTGCAGAAAATGTTTGGTCATACCCCTAAAACGCCTTTTGAAATAAGACAAACAGAAGCCTTCCGGGCGGCCAGTGCCAGTGCAGAATATAACCAGGGAAGTTCCGATGGAACAAGGCCGGGCATTTTTTATATTCCTATACTTGATGCAACTACTTTTAATACAACCAGCGGGATGGAAAGCCTTTTCTTACACGAAGCCATTCCCGGTCATCATTACCAGGTAAGCCTACAGCAGGAAAATAATAAACTGCCACGCTTCCGCCGGTTTGGTGGTAACAATGCGTATGCAGAAGGCTGGGCACTCTACTGTGAGAGCCTGGGAAAAGAGTTAGGATTATATACAGACCCCTACCAATACATAGGTGCCCTGGGTGATGAGATACATCGCGCTATCCGCCTGGTGGTGGATGTAGGAATGCACGCCAAAGGAATGACCAGGGAGGAAGCCATCAAATACATGATGGAAAATGAACAGATCAGTGAAGAAGGTGCTACGGCCGAAATAGAAAGATACATGGTAATACCAGCTCAGGCATTAGGTTATAAGATTGGGGCCCTGAAGATTCGTGAAATAAGAACAAGGTATGAACAACAACTTGGTACCGCTTTTAAAATATCAGATTTTCATGACAACATTTTAAAAGATGGTAATATGCCACTGGATGTGATGGAAAATAAAATGGATGCCTGGGCGGCAAAACAGAAAAAGTAAATAATTTTTGAAAAGTTTATAATTTTCCAAAAGTTTTTTATTCCCAAACACTGTCAATAGTCGTATAACCCTTAACAATAAAATTATGGCGGGATTTGCTGTTATCGGCAAACCCGCCTTTTTTTGTATAGATGGAAATGGCTCCCGCCCCTCCTGAGAGAGCGGATAATTGTGCCGGGGGCCTATATACTTTGATCATTGCTATTTCTGTTGGTGAAACGAATGTATGATCTGAAGCATCGAGCCGGAACTCGTCAACATAAATTTCCA
>JAYTOS010000265.1:0-1373 GCA_043747705.1 Bacteroidota bacterium | reverse complement strand
AGCATTTTATAGAAATCAATCAGCTCACTAAAACAAGATGTGACTTAGCATTTCAGGCAGCAAAAGTCATTCGAAGAATGACCCTTTGTGTCTTTGTGGTTATTGAATTTTTTCACGAAGTGAAATAAAAACCAGTTGCTGATTTACACAATATTTTTTTCCTGGTAAAGTACAATTATATATTATCCGCAAAAGTCCTTTCCATCTTCCTGAAATAATAAATACCCACCCATAAAAACCCAATGGTCATGAATACCGAAACAATAAAAGAACGCCAGTGCATGGGATCGCCCAGCAAGCACCATCTAAATCCATCTATTACACCAACCATCGGATTTAAGGAATACAACATGCGCCATTTATCGCTGATAACAAAACTATTGAACCCAACCGGACTTACATACAAACCAAACTGCACAATAAAGGGAATGATATAACGGAAGTCGCGGTACTTTACATTTACTGCCGTAAGGTATAAACCAATACCAAAGGCACAGGTAAAGGCAAGCAATACAAATAAAGGAAAGAACACAATATGCCAGCTGGGCATGTACCCATAAATAGCAAACATAATGAGCATGATACAAAAAGAAATACCAAGATCAACCATACTGGTAATTACCGAACTGGCCGGTATAATCATCCTGGGGAAATACACTTTGGTGATAAGGTTTGCATTGCCCACCAGGCTGCCGCTGCTTTCGCTGAGTGCATTGCTGAAAAACTGCCAGGGCAACATACCGGCAAATACCATCAGTGCATAAGGTGCATCGCCGGGATTTTCTAATTTGGCAATACGGCTGAACAATACGGTAAAGATGATAGTAGTAAGTACCGGCCGTATTACACTCCAGGCTACACCCAATACGGTTTGCTTGTAACGCACTTTAATATCACGCCAGCTGAGTATGTAAAACAGTTCCCGGTATCGCCAGAGGTCATTCCAGTAATTTTTTTCGGCACGGCCCGGGGCAATTACGAGATCCCATTCGGGGTTATTACTGGTATCTTTTTTTAGCATCGGTTATAAATAGTGAATCGTGAGTTGTGAGTTGTGAGTGTGGAGCCTTTTTTAGCAGCCACTGTTCTTTATTCAGTATTTCTTGTTCCTTGTTCCTTGTTCGATATTATCTTCCTACTTCCTTGCTCCTTATCCCTTGTTCCGTAATCATCCTCCCAACGCCCTTGCTAAACACTTATGCAGCTTTCTTTTATACCAGCTGAAATTAAACTGGTACATTAATTTATCTGCATCGGGTTTATTTTGTTGCGGGGCATCCAGTACTTTTTTAATGGCGGCCGTAATCTCTGCAATATTATCGGGATCAACAATGGTGCCCAGCTCGCCATTACAAAGCGCATCTGCAGAGCCA
>JAYTOS010000264.1:0-4416 GCA_043747705.1 Bacteroidota bacterium | reverse complement strand
AGAGGAATCCTGGCTGTAACATCTGTCTTTTGCCGTTTACTGATAATCCATTTTTCACCATCTACGCCAATAATGATGTCAGTTCGCCGTAATTTTTTTACGTCTGCATATGCCAAACCTGAATAACAACTGAACAGGAATATATCCTTCACCAGTGTAAGCCGTTCTATCGTAAATATTTTAGAGGTCATTGTCTGCAATTCTATTTCAGTTAATGCAGTTCTTTCCACCTCTCTTTTGGGCATTTTAAAGCCCATAAACGGATCTTTTTGTAGCCAGCTATTCAAGAGACACCGCTTTACAATTTTGCGGAAATTGCTTAGGTACTTCATTGTTGTATTATGTTCACACTTGCGTACACTCTTTAACCAAAACTCATATTCTGAGATAAACTCATAATTGAGTCGAGAAATGTCCATATCCGAAATCTTATACTTCCATTCCAGAAAGGATCTCGTATGATTATAGGATGTGGTATAGCGTTCAAGCGTTCCCGGTGCGTATTCACTGCCCACAAGTGCCGCCATTTGATCATTGTGATGTTTAAATACTTCCATCAGCATATATTTATGTACACTGATCTCCTTTCCTAATAATAAGGTTTTGATATTTTCCGCAGTAACCAGATGATCATTTTCAAGCACGCTTTTACGGGCATCATAAACCTTTCTTTGCAATACATCTAAATAAGAATTAAGCGCTTTGGCGAATTCGGTTTTCCCATCCGCTCTACCAGCACCAACATTCCATTTTTCAGGATCACATTTCCTTTTCACACTAATTTCCCGATAATCTCCATTAACGGTTATTCGCATGTAAATGGGAAATTCATTCTCATTGTTTATACATTTTTTGAGATGAAAATGTAGACCAAAACTTTTTTCCATAATTACTCCACTTAAAAGATGATAAAATTACGCTTCGGACGTAGTGAACTAAATAGTTCAGGTCTTATAAAGTGTTAATAACGAGGTGTTTGTGTAAAGTAGCCGGAGTAATAGTAAAGTTTAGCACTACTCCACGAATTACTCCGGCAACTATAGCAATAAAGTGGGGTAAATACGGGTAAGGCTAAAAAGCAAAAAGCCCGCAAACACTTGATTTTGCAGGCTTTTTACCTTTAAGTATATCTTATTTAATTGATTCTCGCAGAGAGGAAGGGATTCGAACCCTCGATACGTTGCCGTATACACACTTTCCAGGCGTGCTCCTTCAACCACTCGGACACCTCTCTGTATTTTTAAAGGACTGCAAAAATAGCTTTTCAACCTTAGCCACCGAATATTTTTTGGGCATTGGCGGTGGTAATGGCGGCTACCTCTTCAGTGGGCAGTTTTTTTACCTCGGCCAGTTTGGTAAGAATGTAGTTTAAATAGCTGCTCTCATTCCTTTTCCCGCGGAAAGGAACGGGGCTTAAATAGGGTGCATCGGTTTCCAGTACCAGGTGTTCAATACCAATATTTTCCAATGCCTCGGGCAACCCGCCATTCTTATAGGTAATTACGCCCCCAATACCAAGGGAAAAGCCCATATCGACCACCTGCTTTGCCGAAACTGTATTGCCGCTAAAACAGTGGAAAATGCCCCGCAAACCCCTGTCGGCAAAAGGTTTTACCGCTTCTATCGTTTCATCCATGGCATTACGGGTATGAATTACAATGGGTAAGCCTTTATCGAGTGCCCATGTCATTTGCATGGAAAATGCCTCGTATTGTTCTTTTACGAAACTGGTATCCCAGTAAAAATCAAGTCCGATCTCCCCAATAGCTACAAAAGGACGTTTAGCCAGCCATTCTTCGGCAATAGCCAGCTCATGACGGTAGTTGCCTTTAACATAGCAGGGGTGCAGGCCCATCATGGGTATGCAAACACCCGGGTATTGGGCTTCGAGGGCCAGCATATCGTTAATGACTTCGCTATCTATGGCTGGCATATAAAACCGGCTTATGCCGCAGGAAAGGGCTCGTTCCATCACCGCTTCTATATCTGGTTTCAATTCTTCCGAGTATAAATGACAATGCGTATCAATCAGGATCATGGTGCAAAATTCTTGTTTTTTATAGGAATGATAATAATCTCCACTTCATCATTCTACATTAATATTCATTATTCAAAATTCCCCCCGGTATAGCACTAAACCTATAGCCTTCTTTGGTAAAATGTTCTAACATTTTTGGTAAAGCATACTGCATACGCTCCCAGGCTTTGGTACTATCGTGAAAAACAATGATGGAACCGGGTTTAGTATGATACAATACATACGCCAGGCAGCCTTCAGCCGTTAGATTAAGGTCGAAGTCACCACTGAGAACAGACCACATAATGGTTTGAAGTTTCGGGTTGCGGATTGCGAGTTGTTTTAGTTGGGAACGTTTGATCCGACCGTAAGGCGGGCGGAAAAGATTTGATTTTATTACAGTAGCAGCATCCTCTATTTCTTTCAGGTATACTTCATCACTTACTTTCCAACCGTTTACATGGTTTTGGGTATGATTGCCTATGCTATGACCTTCGGCTTGTATTCTATGGTAAATGGCAGAATTGGCTTGTACGTTTTTACCAATGCAGAAAAATGTGGCTTTTGCATTGAATTGCTGTAACTGGTTTAATACAAAAGGCGTGGCAGTTTCGTGCGGACCATCATCAAACGTTAGATAAATGGTTTTACCCGGCCCTTTGATGCGCCAGGTTAATGATGGATATACTGCCCGAAGCCACCAGGGTGTTTTTACCAGATACATTTGACAAAGATACTGGATGTTGGATACTGGATGTTGGATACTGGATACTGGATTCTTGATGTTGGATGTTTGATATTGGATGTTGGATACTGGATACTGGGTACTGGTAAGTGGTTGCTTAGTATCTTTGTTTTATCATGAGTAAAAAAGTACGTGTACGTTTTGCCCCTTCGCCTACGGGGGGATTGCATTTGGGTGGGGTGAGAACTGTGTTGTTCAATTACCTGTTTGCCAAACAAATGGGTGGTGATTTTATTGTGCGGATTGAGGATACCGATCAAACCCGTTTTGTAGCGGGTGCCGAAGATTATATTTTCAATACCCTTACATGGTGCGGCCTCGAACCTGATGAAAGTCCACTGCATGGAGGCCCTTATGCCCCTTACCGGCAAAGTGAACGTAAAGAAAGTTATCGCCAATATGCCGAGCATTTGGTGAAAGCCGGTTATGCTTATTATGCTTTTGATACACCTGCTGAGCTGGAAGAGATGCGTGGTAAATTTAAAACCGCTGAAAACCCTTCTCCGCAATACAACCAGGTACTACGAGAAAAAATGCGCAATTCTTTAACCCTGGGCGAACAGGAAGTGAGTAGTTTTTTATCGGAAGGCATGCCCTATGTGATTCGGATAAAAATACCCATGAATGAAACGGTAAGTTTTACTGATATGGTTCGCGGTGAAGTATCGTTCAATACTTCACAGGTAGATGATAAAGTGTTGTTGAAAGCCGATGGTATGCCTACTTATCATTTAGCCGTTGTAGTAGATGATTATTTAATGAAGATCACCCATGCCTTCCGTGGTGAAGAATGGCTGCCTTCCGCACCTGTTCATTTATTATTATGGAAATATTTAGGCTGGCTGGCTGATATGCCACAATGGGCACACCTGCCACTTATTTTAAAGCCTGATGGTAATGGCAAATTGAGTAAACGCGATGGCGACAGGCTGGGTTTCCCTGTATTTGCGATGGACTGGACCGATCCTGCAACCCATGAAAGCACTACCGGTTTTAAAGAAAAAGGATTTGTACCCGAAGCATTCGTGAACCTTTTAGCCATGCTTGGCTGGAACGATGGTACCGACAGCGAAATTTTCAGCATGCAAGAATTGATTCATAAATTTTCCATGGAACGTGTGCACAAAGGCGGTGCTAAGTTTGATTATGAGAAAGCCAAATGGTATAACCATGAATGGATAAAAAAGTTAGGGATGGAACGTCTGGAGTTAGGCGTTAGAAATGTTTTTGAAGATAAAGGGATCGTGATTACTGATACTAATTTATTGTTGAAGGTGATTGAGCTTGTCAAGGACCGTTGTACGTTACTGCCGGATTTTGTGCAGCAGGGCTCCTTCTTTTTTCAATCGCCCGCTGTTATTGATACAGCTTCAGTAAAGCCTAAATGGGATGATAAAAAAAATATGTTCTTTACTGAACTAATTCGTGCTTATGAATTAAGTACACTTTGGGAAACCAGTGACCTTGAAAAAGAATTCAAAGAACTGGCAGCCGCCAATCAATTAAAACCAGGCGAACTAATGGCTCCTTTCCGTATCATGCTTGTGGGCGGAAAATTCGGACCTGGGGTATTTGATATTGCAGCGGTAATTGGCAAAAACGAAACGATTAAAAGAATTGAACATGCATTGCAGTTATTGCAGAATTAATTTCT
>JAYTOS010000263.1:0-1917 GCA_043747705.1 Bacteroidota bacterium | reverse complement strand
TGCTGGAAGGGTTTGATAAGAACTGGAACAGTATTGGCAGCAGGCGTATGGCCACATATACAAACCTGGATCCTGGAAAATATGTTTTCAAAGTACGTGGCCTTACTAATGATGGGAGTCCATCATCCCGTATCGTAAGTATCAATCTGAACATTATTCCACCCTTCTGGCTTAGCTGGTGGTTTAAACTAATTATAGCTATAAGTGTTATTGGTAGTGTAATTGGTTTTTACCGGTACCGAATTAATACCATCAACACCCAAAAAAATAAATTGGAAAAACAGGTACAGGAGAGAACGGAAAGGCTGGCGTTGTTATCCGAGGAAGAAAAACTGGCCCGGCTCGAAGCAGAAGAAGCCAATAGGGCAAAAAGTGCGTTTCTGGCAACTATGAGTCACGAAATACGAACACCAATGAATGGGGTAATCGGCATGGCTTCTTTACTTTCGCAAACACAACTTACAGCAGAACAAAAAGAATATACGGATACAATACGCAGTTGCGGGGATGGCCTTATGCATGTGATCAACGATATTCTGGATTATTCTAAAATTGGCTCAGGCAATATGGAGCTGGAACAAAACGATTTTGACCTTCGAAATTGTATTGAAGAAGCCCTCGATGTATTTGCCGCGAAAGCCTCGCAATTAGGAATTGACCTGGTGTATCAGATTGATGCAGGCATTCCTTCACAAATTATAGGTGACCAGCTTCGATTGCGGCAGGTCCTGTTGAATCTTCTGAGTAACGCGATAAAATTTACAGAACAGGGAGAGGTATTTTTAGGGGTACGCCTGCTAAACACAGAGCCGGATGGCCAGTTAAAATTATGCTTTGAAGTGAAGGATACGGGCATAGGTATTGATCCCGATAAGATGGACAGGTTGTTTAAATCATTTTCGCAGGTAGATTCATCTACTACCAGAAAATATGGCGGCACGGGTTTAGGATTGGCTATCTCGGAAAAAATAATTACCCTAATGGGTGGAAGTATTAAAGTAGAAAGCAAACCCCGGGAAGGTTCAACTTTTGCTTTTACTATCCTCACTAAAACCGGCGTTAATACATTAACAACCTATGTACATTATAATATGGAAGGATTAGAGGGAAAATATATATTGGTGGTAGATGATAATCTGACTAACAGGAATATTTTAAAGACACAATTGGAACTGTGGAAATTTATACCCATATTAGCAAATTCAGGAGAAGAAGCACTTAGAATCATGTCGCATCACCGGCCATTCGACTTGGTAATTACTGATATGCAAATGCCGGGGATGGATGGGATCGAATTAGGAAAATTAATTCAGGAAAAATTTCCTGGTATCCCCATCATCCTGTTAAGTTCATTGGGAGATGAGCATAGAGAAGTATATAGAGAAGTATTTACTTCTGTGCTTACAAAGCCTATCAAACAGCATATTTTAAATACACATGTAACAAATAGCCTTCGTAAACATGGGAAACCTTTCTCAAGAGCAAATAAACCACGTGAAGAACAAAAAATATCAGCTGGTATGGCACAAGAAAACCCTTTAAGTATTCTGGTGGCAGAAGATAACCAGGTTAATCAACGGATCATTATACACATGCTTGCTAAAATGGGCTATCTGGCGGATGTTGTACAAAATGGCCAGGAAGCAGTAGATGCTGTACATCAAAAAATGTATAATCTGGTACTAATGGATGTGCAAATGCCCGAGTTGGATGGATTGGAAGCAACAAAAATAATTCGTAAACAGTTGGAGCAGCAGCCCTATATTATCGCTATGACTGCTAATGCCATGCAGGGCGACAGGGAGGAATGCCTGGCAGCAGGGATGGATGATTATATCAGTAAACCCATTAATCTGACTGACCTGAAAAATGTATTGGAAAAATTATCCGTATAAAAGTTCTTTTTGTGGCATAAAT
>JAYTOS010000262.1:0-19188 GCA_043747705.1 Bacteroidota bacterium | reverse complement strand
GGTCAACGTGACCAATGGTACCTACGTTTACGTGAGGTTTTTCCCTCTTAAAGGTCTCTTTTGCCATTTTTATCGGTTTTTAGTTGTGTTTAAAAAATTGTAGGTCATTAGAGACCACGGTTTTAAAAAATTTATTTTTCTTTTCCTTATTACCCACGTTCATCCGCTTCATTTCATTTTCATCTCATCCTTCAATCATCTGAGCCGTTAGTGAGAATCGAACTCACGACCTCTTCCCTACCAAGGAAGTGCTCTACCCCTGAGCTACAACGGCTTGCTTGGTTTGGCGTTTGGGGTTTGGAGTTTGGGTTAAACGCCTAACCCAAAATTCCAAACCCAAAACTATCGTGAGCGGAAGACGAGGGTCGAACTCGCGACCTATAGCTTGGAAGGCTATCGCTCTACCAATTGAGCTACTTCCGCTTATTTCTATTTTGAATGTTAGATGTTGAATTTTGAATGTAATAAGCCCATTCAGCATTTAAAATTCAACATTCAAAATAATCAAAGAACTGTGGGCAGAGTAGGGTTCGAACCTACGTACTCGTGAGAGAACAGATTTACAGTCTGTCGCCTTTAACCACTCGGCCATCTGCCCGTAACAGGTACGATCTCAGAAGTACGAATTATGAACCTTTATTCGTACCTCGCACTTTGTATTTCGTACTTAAAGAGCCGAAGATGGGACTCGAACCCGCGACCTGCTGATTACAAATCAGCTGCTCTACCAACTGAGCTACTTCGGCTTATAAACAAGAACCTATCTAACTCTAACTCAGAAACGGCGACCTTCCAATCCCATTGGGATGCTCTACCAACTGAAATACTTCAGCATACACAATTTTGAAATTAGGGATTGGAGATTTCGGAATTGAGCGCACTCAATTTCCCAATTATCCTCTCCGGAATTCCGAAATACAAAGAACTGTCCCATTTTTTTGGGATGGCAAAGGTAATGGAAAACTTAATTCAGCAAAATTTTGAAATGAATATTTTCAGTCAGTTTTCAACAGGTTTTACAACTATTCCTCAAAAACCAGTATTCAGGGTAACAATAACCTGCTTTCCTGGGGATGTTCGAGCGAATAAATAACCCTGACAGAATCGTGGGGAACGATCTTGTTGATCACTTCAACACTGTCGTAAACCAGCTGGCCGTTATGGCTGAATTGATAGGAAATGACCAGTTTTCCTGCCGTATCCAGGCGGCGTTGTGTAATATGGGCGATGGTTTCGCGCTGTTTGGCGGAACAGGCGGCGAAGAATAAAACAAGTAAAATACAAATGGCGTTTTTCATGGTTATGTATAAAATGAAAAAGGCTTCCCGTTTTGAAGGAAGCCTTTTAAGTTTTCAGGCTGCTAATTTTTCTTTTTTGCGTTTTATCTGTGAAACAATAGATTCCATCGCGTTATCGAAAGACTCTTCGAAGGATTTTGAGGATGCTTTGACAAAAAAATCATGTTTCGGTACATGCACCCTGATCTCGGCGACCTTGTCTTTAATCGTGTGTACCACATTATCCAGCTTCAGGTAAACATCCACTTTCAGGATACTATCGTGAAAAGTGTTAAGCTTCGGCAGTTTTTGTGTTACATACTCTACCAATTTGTCGTCTGCGTCAAAATGCACAGTTTGAATGTTAACGTTCATAGCAACTCACGTTTAATCGGTGAAAAAATATATTTGAAAGAACTTTTCTAAAGTATTTGTTCCGTTCAGATGAATGCCTTCAGGAACAATAACAAGTTACATAAAAACCTTACACCAAAAAAATAATGCCAGCCTTTTTTGAAGATTTATGACCCCATTATCAATCTACGCTTTGGGGTGCGCTTTTTTAAAAACTTCCTTTAGTTTTTCTATTGTATTGTGGGTGTATATCTGGGTTGCGGCCAAACTGCTGTGGCCGAGCAATTCCTTTACAGCATTGAGGTCTGCCCCATTATTCATTAAATGTGTAGCGAAACTGTGACGGAGTATATGCGGACTTTTTTTCTGTATGGTGGTTACCTGCGTGAGGTAATATTTGACAAAATTATATACCGATCTGGCCTGAAGCGATTTGCCATTTTTGGTAATGAAAACAGTTATAATGCCTTCCTTACGCATAGGTTTTTCAGAGATATACCGTTGGATATCTTCCATCAGCCAGGCAGGTACCGGAATAATGCGTTCTTTATTGCCTTTTCCCAACACTTTTATCTGGGAATGTGAGGGGTCGAGTTGCGATTCTTTCAGGTTGATCAGTTCGCTCAGGCGCATGCCGGTATTATAAAACAGGAGTAATACCAGGCGTTCCGTCTTTCCCTTCCAGTCGTCTGAAAACGTAACATAATCGAACAGGGTTGCCATATCTTTCTGTTCCACAAATACGGGCAGCCTTTTACTGATTTTGGGGGCGATCACAGTGGTCATCGGGGTTTGTTCCAAAGCCCCGGTTCTTATCTCGTATTTAAAAAAAGATTTAAGCGAAGATATTTTCCGGTTAATAGTTTTTGAGCTGATCTTCTCCTCTTTCATCTCGGCCAGCCAGCTCCTTATAAACATGGCAGTTATATTCTGTAAGGGTGGGGCATCAAACTGGCTGGTGAGATAAGCAAAAAACTGTTCCAGGTCTGTTTGATAGGAAATGATGGTATGCTGCGAATACCGCTTCTCAAATTTGAGGTAGTTTAAAAACGTTTGTAATTGTGCGTATTGAGGTAAGTGCATAAAAAAAGTAGCCTAAAGTTAGTAAACTAAGGCTACTGAAATATATTTGATACGGAAAGACGCTTTATACGTCTATCTTTCCGCTCGCAATGTTCTGCTTGTAGATTGCTTTAAGCACTTGTCCACGGCGTACTACTGATGGCTTGATGAACGCCTGGCGTTCCCGCAGCTGCAGCAAAGTTTTACTTTTTTCAAACTTCTTCTTGTACTTCTTAAGTGCCTTGTCAATGTTTTCGCAATCTTTTGAATCGATGATAAGCATAGCTATTATACCTCCTCAGGTGTTTTTAGGACGGCAAAGATAGGGTTTGATTTTAAAATTCCAAACGAAATTCTGCTTTAGGGTTGGGAGTTTGGAATTTGGGGTCGTTTTTAACCGGAAATGGTAATTCAGCAATTGGAAATTAACTTGCAGTTATGTTTACAGGAATTATTGAATGTATGGGGAAATTAGTATCGGTTGCTAAAAAGGGGACCAATATTAGTTTTTGGGTAAAATCGCCTGTATCGGGTGAATTAAAGGTGGACCAAAGTGTTAGCCATGACGGTGTTTGCCTTACCGTAGAAGCTTTGCAGGATGGGATGCACTGTGTAACAGCCATTGAAGAAACCCTTTCTAAAAGCAATCTTTCCGGCTGGGATGTGGGTACAGAAGTAAATATTGAAAGATGTATGATGGTAAATGGACGTTTAGATGGCCATATTGTACAAGGACATGTTGATACCACGGCTGTATGCCTTGAGAAAAAGGTGCTGGGCGGAAGTTGGGAATATACTTTTCAGTTCCCCATAACATTTACCCACCTCGTTATTGAAAAAGGCTCTGTTGCTGTAAATGGTACCAGCCTAACCTGTTTTCATGTTGGAAAGGATGTGTTTACGATTGCAGTGATCCCATACACTTTTAATCACACGAATATCAGCCGTGTTGAAAAAGGAAACATAGTAAATATTGAGTTCGATATTTTAGGAAAATATGTTCAGCGAAGGATGGGGGGTGAGGCATGAAAAGTGAGGTATGAGGGGTGAATGAAAAAGATGAGAACTCACTACTCACAACTCACGAATTAATCGCCTTCCCTTTCAAAGCCCCGCTCACTGCAACATCCATGGCTCTTTCAGCAAAAGGGCGTGTGATTTCATTGAGCTCTTCAATTTTTGTGTGGATCAGATTTTTATCATCCATCGTTAGTGCCAATTGTAAAGCCTGCATGGCTCCGGCGGTGGCTACCAGTTCATCCTTGGTGAGCAGGTTTGTATTTTTTGCAATAAATTTTTCTGTTACCGCTAATATCTGTTCGCCTTCTGTTCTTGCTTCTACGAATGCCCTTTCCTGCATATCGTCTTTGGCATGGGTGATACTGTCCAGCAACATTTTTTCTACCTCATCATCTGTTAACCCATATTGGGGCCTTACTTCAATTTCCTGTTCTACGCCACTGCGGAGTTCTTTTGCTTTTACTACCAAAATTCCATCTGCATTAATTAAAAAGCTCACTTCTACTTTCGGCAACCCTGCCGGCATTCCTGGAATTCCTTTTAAACTGAATTCTGCCAGTTTACGGTTATCTTTTACGAGGTCTCTTTCACCCTGGAAAACGGAAATACGCATATCACTTTGTCCGTCTTTATGCGTGGTATATTGACGGCCTGCTTTTGTAGGAATTTTTGCGTTGCGGGGAATAAGTGTATCCATCAAACCACCCATCGTTTCTATGCCCAGGCTTAACGGCGTAATGTCAAGTAACAAAAAATCTTTGTTATTGCCTGCTAAAATATCTGCCTGAACTGCGGCACCTAATGCAACCACTTCATCAGGATTTACAGAATCATTGACAGGTTTGCCAAAGAATTTACTCACCGCTTCTTTCACAGCAGGAACACGGGTGCTGCCGCCAACCATTACGATAGTATCAATATCATTGATAGTTAGTTTTGCATCTGCCAGTGCATTTTTACAACACGTTATGGTTTGATCAACCAATGGTTTGATCAGGCTTTCAAATATTTCTTTTGTTATTTCCAGTACATGGTGTTTCCATAAAACACTGAATGAGTCATCATTGCTTAAATGTTTTTTTGCTTCTTCTGCACGCAAGCGGAATCCTTGCGATAATTCTTTATCTGCCTGGAGGTTTTCTAAAGGAATACCCAATTGCTTTATCCAGTATTGTACGATAGCCCTGTCAATATCATCCCCCCCCAAATAGGTATTTCCATTTGTACTCAACACTTCAAAAATACCATTGTTGATATGCAGGATAGAAATATCGAATGTACCGCCACCAAGATCATATACAGCGATGGTTTTTTCTTCATCCTTACGCAAACCTAACCCATACGCAAGACTGGCTGCGGTTGGTTCATTTACAATCCGCAGTACATCGAGGCCGGCTAATTTACCGGCATCGCGGGTGGCTTGCCGTTGTGCATCATTAAAGTAAGCCGGCACGGTAATGACCGCTTTGCTCACCGGGGTTTTCAAAATATGTTCTGCCCTTTGCTTAAGTTCTTTGAGTATGAAAGAAGATAATTCTATGGGCGAATAAAACCGGTTACCTACCTGTACTTTTACGAGAGTGTCTGTATCATCGTCTATCACTTTATACGTAAAAAAATCTGCGTTTGCGATGATGTCTTTATAACTTTTACCCATCAATCGTTTGGCACTGAAAATGGTATTCTGCGGATCGGTTTCTAAATATTGTTTAGCCTCCTCTCCCACTATGACATTACCGAGCTCATCAAAGTGAACAATGCTGGGAACCAGGCTGCTGGTATTATGTTCCTGTAAAGCGGTTGGCTGTTTGCTTTCCGGATGGATGATGGCTACCAAACTATTGGTGGTACCCAGGTCAATGCCTACGATCATCTCGGCCTGTTGTAAGCTGCCTGTTGCTATATTGATTGCTATTTTAGCCATAAAAAATGCGAGTTACTGCGTACGAAGTACGAAAAAAAGGATGAACTTAAAGGTAAAATTAAGATATGGTTATGCGTTAGGCTTGCGATTTAGGGAATGATTGTTTTATACTGCAAGCTGAATTTTGTTTTTACTTGCCGTACATGTTTAGCATTACACAGTTTACGCATGTTTCTATCACTTTACGTTAGTTACATGACCTTATTAAAAATTAACACAGCCAATATTGCGTATACGAGTCATTAACCTACAGGTTTCACTCCTCAACATAAAACATCAAAAGAAGGCATACCCAAAAACAGTTACTATACCTGTTCTTTAAAAACGGGCTAGGAATAGTAAGTACAACTTAAATAGTGCCCAGATGGACAGGAAGCCATTAAAGACATGTTTACATCTTTTTTAATAATTGATTTTTATACAACTTTTTGTTAATTTAGGTAAATCTATCGTTAATTTAGGTGAATACTTCATTTGTAAAGGGAAGAAGTATTTGCCCTGTTGATATTGCCATTAAACCTGCTATCCATATGAGAAAACCAAATCTCAAGCCATCTCCATCATAGACGGAAGCCAATATTGGTTACAACCCATATTGGCTTCTTTTATTAATACCCAAAGCAGGTTAAACCTCTGTAAGGGAACCTATTTTTTAAATCATTATCTAAAACCATTTTCATGAAAAAACGATCGTACTTTACCAAAGTGGTAATTGTATTTGCATTGCTTCTTACCCTTGGCTGGACAGCCATGGCGCAGAATCGGCAGATTTCCGGTACAGTTACAGATGGCAAAGGCCAAGCTATGCAGGGTGTTTCTGTTTCCGTTGTTGGCGCGAACATTAGTTCCATCTCCGATCCCAGCGGAAAATTCACCATTACTGTAAGAAAACCTGGTGATCAGATTTTATTTGCTTACGTAGGATTTATTTCGAAACGAATTTTAGTTGGGTCACAAACAACGCTTTCAGTAGCACTTGCAGAAGACGAAAGTCAGGCAACTGAAGTGGATGTAACCGGTTACTCTGCACAGCGCAAAAAAGATATTACCGGTGCGGTAACGGTGATTAATGCCAAAACACTGACTTCATTGCCAGCTGCATCTGTAACACAAATGCTGCAGGGACGTGCTGCCGGTGTGAACGTAGGTAACGACAATTCACCGGGCGGTGGTACCATGGTGCGCATTCGCGGATTTGGTACCATCAATAACAACAGCCCTTTGTATATTATTGATGGTGTACCCACCCAGGGAACATTAAACCAGATTAATCCCAATGATATTGAAAGCATGCAGATACTCAAGGATGCATCTTCAGCGTCAATTTATGGTGCAAGGGCAGCTAATGGAGTGGTAATTATTACTACCAAAAAAGGCAAGGTTGGCGAATCGAATATTACATTCGATTATTATACAGGGACGCAAAGACCTGGTAAAATGCTTGATCTATTAAATACCGCTGAGCTTGGCCAATACCTGTATCTCGCAGATATCGGAGCCGGAAAAAATCCTTCCGTTACGTCCCCCTCTGCTCAATACAGGTTTGGTCCAAATGGAGAGCAAACCATTGCAGATTATATTTATCCGAATATTTTTGGATCGCTTCCAGCGAATTATACTTATACCAATGATATAGCAGATCCCCTTTTGGGAAAAACCGCTTTTAATATTACTAAAGCAAATAAACAAGGGACAGACTGGCAAAATGTTATTTTTAAACCAGCCAGTATAGCAAATTACCAACTGGGGGCATCGGGTGGTTCTAAAACGGGCAAATATGCAATTTCAGGTAATTATTTTACGCAGGATGGTATTTTGCAATACACAAAATATAAACGCTATTCCATAAGGGCGAATACCGAGTTTACAAGAGGCAGGTTTACTTTCGGGGAAAACCTTACTTTTTCCTATGATGAAAGACAGGGTATTACTAACAATGACGAATCCAATCCCATCATGTTTGCCATTCGTGTGCATCCGATGATTCCTGTATTTGATATCACTGGCGGGCCTCCAGAATTGGGTGGTACCAATACTTCTCCATACAATGGTTTTGCGGGCAGCCGGGGCGTAAACCTGGGAAATGCGCCTAATCCATTAGCCAGGTTATACCGCGAAAAAGATAATATTACCAAAGGACTGCATTTTTTTGGTAATACCTTTTTGGAATTACAAGTAACAAAAAACATTAAAGCAAGAACGAGCTTCGGTGCAGAAATTAATCAATCCAGCAGGTCTGAATATTTTCACCGTGATATTGAAGCAGCTGAACCAAGAAATTCTAACAGCTTAAATGTTATTAATAATTACGACAGGTCGTTAACCTGGTTCAATACACTAAACTATAACAAAGCCTTTGGTGACCATACCGTTAATGTTCTGGTGGGAACAGAAGCCGTTACCACATTTGCAGTAGGCACTGTTGCGAGTCGCAGTGGTTTTGCCTTCGACGATATCAATTACCGTTATCTCGATGCTGGCTCAGCTTCTGGCTTGAGCAATGGTGGTGGTGGTGCAACGAAAACCGCCTTATTCTCACAATTTGGCAAAATAAATTATGGTTACAAGAACCTATACCTGGCAGATTTTACTTTACGACGTGATGGGTCTTCCCGTTTCTCTGCAGCCAACCGTTACGGTGTTTTCCCGGCCTTCTCAGTTGGGGTGCGTATGACAGAGCTGGCGTTCATGAGGAAGTATACTTTCCTGAATGAGCTTAAAATCCGCGGTGGATGGGGTAAAACAGGAAACCAGTTAATACCAAACGTGTACAATGCTTATACACTCTATTCATCCGATCCGTCTAATAATGCATACGATATTAATGGAACCGGTTCTTCAATTGTGGGAGGATTTGACAATGCCCAGTTTGGTAACCCCAGTGGGAAATGGGAAACCACCACTTCTACGAATATCGGGTTTGATGCAGTTACCATGAATAATAAATTAGAAGTTGTATTTGACTGGTATAACCGAATCACTTCAGATATGTTAACCCAGGTTGCCAGACCAAGAACATTTGGTACAGCCACCATTCCCTATACCAATATTGGTGAGATGCAGAATAAGGGATATGACCTGAGCATCAACTACCGAAGTAAGGGCAGGAATTTCCGTTACCAGGTAGGGTTGAGTTTTAGCCATTATAAAAATGAAGTACTGAAAATCAATGATGATCCAAATGCAACAGTTTTCGGGTTCAGTACCCGTTTACCGGCTATCTCAGCAACGCAAAAGGGATTGCCCATTGCCAGTTTCTACGGATACATTGTTGATGGTGTACTGAGAGATGCAGGTGAAGCAGCTAAAGCACCTAAATTCGGCACCTATACCCGTGAAGGAACATTTAATTTTAGAGATGTGAATGGCGATGGTATTATTACAGCTGCAGACAGAACAATACTTGGCAGCCCGCATCCGGATTTTACGTACGGGCTCAATATTAATGTAGGATATAAAAACTGGGACCTTACGCTTTTTGCCCAGGGCTCACAGGGAAACAAAATATTTAATTATGTAAGGTACTGGACAGACTTTAATACTTTCCAGGGAAACCGGTCTAAGGATATCCTGTATAATTCCTGGAAAAATCCAGGAGATAATGCAAAATTACCGCGCCTTAATTCCGGAGATGCCACAAGCCAGCAGGTTTCCTCCTACTTTATCGAGGACGGGTCTTATATGCGCATCAAGAACATTCAGTTAGCCTATACCGTTCCTGGTTCAATACTAAAGAAAATAGGTTTGAGTTCTGCACAATTGTACATCCAGGGACAGAACCTGTTTACCATAACCAAGTACACAGGCCTTGATCCGGATATCAACCTGAGAAGTTCCGGAAACAATAACCAAGACATACATATGGGTATTGATGAAGGTGCTTACCCAGTTGCGAAATCATACCTGTTTGGGGTACGTATAGGACTTTGATTTATTTGAACATAAAATTATATAGAATGAAAAAGATACTTTTTACCATATTAACCTCAGGGGCTTTGGTGGGGCTTTATTCCTGCTCAAAAAGCTTCTTTGATGTGCAGCCGCAGGGCCGGGCTTCTATAGAACAATTAAGTAATAAAAATGGTGTAACTGCTTTATTAATTGGTGCCTATTCGCTTTTAGATGGGGTGGGGGCCGGCAATACTGGTCGCCAGTCTACCATTTCAAATTACGTTTTTGGAGGCATTTCAAGTGGTGATGCCGTAAAAGGAACAGATGCCGGGGATCAGCCAGAACAATCCTTTATTGAACAATACAATTGGGTGGCAGATAATTCCTACTTCCTTGGAAAATGGCAGCATTCGTATGATGGGGTAGCACGCTGTAATGAAGTGATCCAGATAGTTAGCAGCAAAGAGGTTGCAGACATGACTGATGCTGAAAAATTACAGGTAGTTGCCGAGGCACGCTTTCTCAGGGGGCATTATCATTTTGAAGCAAAAAAAATGTGGAATAAGGTTCCCTATATTGATGATAAAATATATAACAGGAATGATCCAAATTCCACCAAAATACCTAATACAGCAGATATCTGGCCTAATATTGAAGCCGATTTTGATTTTGCCGCCAAGAACCTTCCGGCAGTACAGTCGCAAAAAGGAAGGGCATCGCAATGGGCCGCAAAAGCTTATTTAGCAAAAGCATATGTGTTTCAAAAAAAATGGGCTCCTGCCAAAGCTTTACTTGAAGAGGTGCTGGCCGGTTCCGGTAAAAAACTGGTAGACAACTATCATGACAACTATAGGTCTGTGACTAACAATAATGCAGAGTCTATTTTTGAGGTAGAGTTTTCTGTGAATGATGGTACCACTGGTAATAATGGTAATGCAGGAGACAACCTTAACTGGCCTTATTCTTCCACAGCACCGGGAAGAGGGTGCTGCGGATTTTATCAGCCATCGCAAAACCTGGTTAACGCATTTAAGACTGATAACACCACAGGTCTGCCATTGATTGGAGGAGCAGCAGACGGATCATTAGATTCTTACAATCAAGTTGACCTGCCTAATGATCAGGGTATCAGTGCAAATGGTTCTTTTACTTTGGATAAATCTATCCCTGTTGATCCACGATTAGACTGGACAGTAGGCCGCAGAGGCGTAAACTTTCTGGATTGGGGCCCCATGCCGGGTGCCAGCTGGATACGCGACCAGGCATATGCCGGACCATACACAGGAAAAAAATGGATGTATTACCTGGCTGAAGAAAACAGCTCAACACATTCTACAAACAGGCGCTCCGTAAACAATAACTACAGGTTATTAAAAATATCTCACGTCATTTTATGGCTGGCCGAATGTGAAATGGAATTGGGTAACCTGACAGCAGCAGAAAATTATGTAAACATGATACGGAACCGCGCTAAAAAAGGTTCTGTTCAGGATCCCGCTGTTACTTACAAAGTAGAGCCATATCCTGCCGGAACGTTTGCGGCAAATGGTGCAGCCTTTGCCAAGAATGCGGTTTACATGGAAAGCCGACTGGAATTTGCCATGGAAGGTCACCGCTTCTTTGACCTGGTTCGCTGGGGCATAGCGGAGAAATTTCTGAATAAATATGTACAGGAAGAAGCGGTACCGGGCACTGAACCTTCGGGCAGAAAGTTTAATAAAAGAACTTATCTGGTAGGTAAAGTATTTACCTCAAAAAATAATTATTACCCGCTTCCGCAAGATGAGATATTAAATTCTCAAAAAGATGGCAAACCTACTTTAATACAAAATCCAGGTTATTAAGCCTTTATATAAAACCAGCACAAATGTGCTGGTTTTATATATTATAACTGCAAAGAGACCTGCACATGACAAGCAGTTTTAAATACAATGAGGTCTGGCACTGTTTACTATATTGAAATAATAAACATTTTTGATAGTTAGCAAGTTGATAGTTTACATTGTGGTGCATCTTTTGGTGCACCATATATTTTATTAATACTTTTCAAAAAGATTATCAGTTGATGATGAAGAGGTTATTTTTTTTACTGCTTTGCCTGGCAACCTTTATGCCAACCCGGGCACAGTTAGCAAACAGGGCTACCTCCGTTCCTCCTTTTAAAATTTTACTGACCAACGGAAGCTATTTCGGGTATAAAAATTTGCAAATAAATAAGCCCTTGATGCTTATTTATTTTTCTCCCGATTGCGACCATTGCAAGGATTTTACACAGACCCTGAGAGGTAAAATGGGCGAACTTAGAGGAGTACAGATTATTATGGTTTCTTATTTCCCATTAAAAAGCCTGCAAAAATTCAATACAGATTTTAAGCTAAGTGAATTCTCCAATATTAAAATTGGCACGGAAGGGAATTCTTTTTTGATTCCGGGTTATTTTAAGATAGGCAAGTTTCCTTTTACAGTTTTATATAATAAAGTTGGTAAGCTCGCAGCAACTTTCAGGGAAGTGCCCTCTTGGGAAGTTTTGTCTGATTTTATCAAAAAATTATAAACCATGTTACTACCCTGTTAAACCAGTATATACTGTAATAGCAGTTTTGCATGCAGCCTGTATTTTTTAACAGATAATAGGCTGATTATGAGAATGCAAATTTATCCTGAAAGCTGTTGTTTACTTATACTTCAACCACATGCGTTTTACTTACATAATCATGCAATGGCTCCCCAAGAAAAGGGATAAAAAACATATCTATAATAGTTAACCTTGCGAGGGACCTGACTAAAATCCAGCCGAATGAAGGTTTATCTCCCGCATGGGTAACTACTTTCGAATAGCTGAACAATTTGGCGGGTGTGCGGCCAAATATTCCTTCAAAAAAAGTATAATAAATGAAGACCGTAGCAAAAAAGAACCAGCCGAAATTATAAGGCTTATATCCCCAATACAGCACATACCAGTTCCAGCCACGAAAACTAAAAAAAGCTATAGTAAAAATAATCAGGGTATCTATAAAGAAATTGAGTGCCCGGGTGCCATCGCCTACTGTTTTCATAAAGCAAAAATAGTGAGTGGTGAGTAGTGAATAGTGAGTTTTTTTATATGATCACTCATTACTTACCACTCAAGACTGACTTTCCTTACTTTTGCCCAAACACCCTTACAGATGACTTTGATTGAAGAATTACAATGGAGGGGCATGATACAGGATATTATGCCGGGCACAGCAGAACTCTTACAAAAAGAAATGGTTTCCGGTTATATAGGTTTTGACCCTACTTCTGACAGCCTGCATATTGGCAGTCTGGTTCCTATTTTATTATTGGTTCACTTACAAAGAGCAGGTCACAAACCTTTCGCATTGGTGGGCGGTGCCACCGGTATGGTTGGCGATCCGAGTGGCAAAAGCGAAGAGCGGAATTTATTAAGTGAAGAAGTATTACAGCATAACCAGGAAGGTGTACGTAATCAATTGGCCCGTTTCCTCGATTTTACTGCTACGAAACCGAATGCGGCAGAAATGGTGAATAACTACGACTGGTTCAAAGATTTCAGTTTTCTGAATTTTATACGGGATGTAGGTAAGCATATTACCGTGAACTATATGATGTCGAAAGACAGTGTAAAGAAAAGGCTGGATGGTGCAACAGGAATGAGCTTTACAGAATTCACTTACCAGCTGGTGCAGGGATATGATTTTTACTGGCTGTACAAAAATAAAAACTGTAAACTGCAAATGGGTGGCAGCGACCAGTGGGGCAATATTGTTACGGGAACAGAATTGATACGGCGCAAAATCGGTGGTGAAGCGTTTGCGTTTACCTGTCCATTAATTACCAAAGCTGATGGCGGTAAATTTGGCAAAACAGAAAAAGGAAATATCTGGCTCGATGCACAGAAAACATCTCCTTACCAATTCTACCAGTTCTGGTTGAATGCAAGTGATGAGGATGCAATGAAATGGATAAAGATATTTACACTGCTTCCGAAAGAAGAGATTGAAGTTTTATTACAATCACAGAAAATTGCCCCACATGAAAGGGCACTGCAAAAAAAACTGGCAGAAGAAGTAACCTGCCTCGTACATAGCCGTGCAGATTATGAATTTGCAGTAAAAGCTTCCGAGATATTATTTGGTAATGCCACAACACATATATTACAAACACTCACCGAAGAACAGTTATTACAGGTAATGGAAGGTGTGCCTACTATTGACATACCAAAAGCCCTACTCGTAGAGGGATATGATATAGTAAGTTTTCTTGTAGATACAAAAATATTTCCCAGTAAGGGCGAAGCAAGAAAAATGTGGCAGTCGGGCGGACTTAGCCTTAATAAAGAAAAAATAACGGTTGAAAAAACGCAGATATTAAATACTGATCTTTTGCAGGAAAAGTATTTATTGGTGCAGAAAGGCAAGAAAAATTATTACTTTGTAAAAGTAGTGTGATCACAATCATCGATTGTAACCACACTGGTATAAAATAATTTATGCAATCGCATCCTCATAGTCGCGCTTTGCCTGCTTGCTGGCTTTTCTGAAGTATTTCCGCACATTATCATGTGCATCACCTGCCACATCAGCCAAATCGTGCATAGATCTGGATGTCTGGTTACGGTTTCTCATATAAAGAACAACACCAGCAGCAGCTGTACCGATAAGACCGGCAGCAATCAATATTTTTTTCATAAAATAACGTTTTATAGTTACCACAGAAATACAATAGTTATACCAGCCATTTGGGGAAAGTATGGGCAAGTTATTTCACAGTTTTTATTACTTTCCACATCTCTTCCGCAACCAATTTATTTCCGGCCGGCGTAAGGTGCACACGATCTGTGGTGAGCATGCCTGATTCTTTATTCTGGGGATTATTTTTCAGGTTATACCGCATGAAGCCGGCGCGCAAATCAACCAGCGGTAAATTATTTTTTTCGGTGAAGTTGCGTAACCAGTTGCTATACAAATTCAAATCGCCATCCTGCTGATTGGAATTATCAGTCCGTTCACCAATGACCGCGGGTGTACAGACAATTACTTTAATTCGTGCCGCTTGTAATTTACTAACTACAGCTTCATAGAATTTTCCAAACTTCGGGAAATCTGTTCCGGTGCCACTGGAACTTTTATGCCATACATCATTCACACCAACATAGATCAATACAACATCGGGGTTTAGTTTTAATACATCATTTTCTATGCGTAAATACAGATCATATATTTTATCGCCGCTTACACCTGCACCCACCAATTCATAATTATCCTGCACACCTTCCTGTTGAAGAATGGTATCCATCAGTTTGATATACCCCCCGGCATGTATACCTGCCTGTGTAATTGAATCACCAAAAAAAATAATTTTTTTCTTTTTATTATAATTGAACGACATAAGGATCATACTGGCTACAAAAACGGCTAATAAAATAAGTTTACTTATATCCATCGTGCTGAAAATTAATTTTTTTAATAAACATCGTTCATAACAGGTGTAGTTGAAGTTCCCATCAGTTCTACAAACTCTCTTTCTTTTACCAGATAGCCATTCCCTTTTGCACAAAAATGAACGATCAGGTTTTCTATGCTTAACGGGTTACCTTCCGGAATATCAGCCATATTACTGTGGCGGATATTATGTCCGTCAACAATAATAACCAGGCCACTCCCAATGGCTTCCATGCGGTTGCCTTCTGTGATGAGCATACCCGTATCCTCGCCCAACCCAATGCCGATGCAAGAAGGATTGGCCGATACGCCCTGTGCCAATCTTGCAAAACGCCCACGTTTTTCAAAATGCGAATCAAAAATTACCTGATCCATAAAACCGAGGCCGGTGGCAATTTTTACTTCCCCTTTTAAATGAGCCCTCGTGGCATTGCCTTCATAGATCATAGTACTGCTCATAGCCATAGCACCTGCAGAGGTTCCGGCTATTACGAAGTTTTCATGTTCATACCTGCTTTTCACGATTTCTAAAAACTTGGTGCCGCCAAAAATAGATGAAAGGCGTAATTGATTGCCCCCGCTAAAGAGTACGCCGGCACAGTTGCCTATACGATGAATATAATCTTCGCGCAAAACATCTTCCCGGTTGCGGATATGGATCACGCCAATATCTGTACAACCGATCTTACCAAACGCATTCAGGTAATTCTCTCCCACTTCATGCGGGATAGTAGAGGCAGTGGTGATAACCTCAATACGGGCAGCGGTACCGCCGGCTTCTTCCACAATACGGCGGAGAATTCCTAACTCAAAAAAATTAAGGTTATTATGATATATCTGCCCTTTTTCAAAGTCGGTACCTTTGTCTTCTGCACCACCTATTGCTATCAGCTTTCCTTTGGGAATACGCATGTATGCCAATTTCGTTCATCGCAAAAATAAGCGTTTTGATTTGGTCGGCCTTACAGGAAAAAGCAATATATTCATCGTCAGGCAATCCCTGTATTATTTGTGAACAAATGCCTTGCCTCCAAACCATCAACCCATATACATGAAGATCGAAGAAATTAAAATATTACGCGGCCCCAATTACTGGAGCGTGCGGCGTTCGCAGCTGATACAGATGAAACTCGACCTTGAAGAAATGGAGCAACGCCCCACCAATGAGATTGATGGTTTTTTAGAAAGATTGCAGGCCCAGTTTCCCTCCATGTATGCACACCGCTGTAGTGTAGGCACCCCGGGCGGATTTTTTGAAAGGGTAAAGGAAGGCACCTGGATGGGACATGTTATTGAACATGTTGCCCTTGAACTGCAAACACTGGCCGGTATGGATTGCGGCTTCGGACGCACTCGCGGTACGGGCAAGGCCGGCGAATATTATGTGGTATTTAATTACATGGAAGAAGATGCCGGTGTATATGCCGCAAGGGCTTCTGTACGTATTGCCCAGGCATTGGTTGATGCGGTTGCTTATGATCTGTCGGATGATATCCAGCAACTGAGAGAGATCAGGGAAGAAACCCGGCTGGGACCTTCTACCGGCTGTATTGTAGAAGAAGCAGCCAAACGGGGCATACCTTTTATCCGATTAAATAAACAAAGCCTTGTGCAGTTGGGTTATGGCGTTCATCAAAAAAGAATAAGGGCCACCATTGCCAGTACCACCTCTAATATCGCTGTTGATATTGCCTGCGATAAAGAAGAAACCAAAAACTTACTGGAAGCAGCAGAAATACCCGTTCCCAGCGGAACTGTGGTTAGAACCGAGGAGAGCCTGCGGGAAGCTGTTGACAAATACAAGTACCCATTGGTGATAAAACCGATTGACGGTAACCATGGCAAAGGCAATACCACCAATATTACTACCTGGGAGCAGGCAGTGAAAGCTTTTGAATCGGCCAGATTATACAGCCGGAGCGTGATTGTAGAGAAATTTATTACGGGTGTTGACTTTCGTGTATTGGTGATCAATTATAAATTCATCTGTGCCGCTTTGCGAACACCGGCTTCTGTTGTGGGAGATGGGATAAATACCATAGAATGGCTGATAGATGAAACCAATAAAGATCCGCGCAGGGGGTATGGCCATGAAAAAGTGCTCACACAAATAACGATTGACCAATCCAGTCAGAAAATGCTGGATGATATAGGATACACCTTAGAAACGGTTCCGCCAAAGGGCGAATTGGTTTTATTAAAAACAACTGCCAACCTCAGCACCGGCGGTACTTCTACCGATGTGACCGATGAAGTGCACCCCGTAAATATTTTCTTAGCAGAAAGGATTGCCCGGATTATCGGCCTCGATATTTGTGGCATTGATATTATGGCGGCCGATCTTCGCACTCCAGTTTATGAAAACGGCGGCGCAGTGCTTGAAGTAAATGCAGCACCCGGTTTCCGCATGCATATTGATCCGGCAGAAGGCTTGCCGCGCAATGTGGCCGAGCCTGTGATTAATATGCTCTTTCCCAAAGGATCAGATGGACGCATCCCTATCATAGCTATAACCGGCACCAATGGTAAAACAACCACTACCCGTTTAACCGCGCATATTTGCAAAACAGCGGGTCGCAAAGTTGGCTATACCACCAGTGATGGGGTATACATCCAAAATCAAATGATGATGAAGGGGGATTGTACAGGCCCGTTAAGTGCCAAATTTGTGCTGCGCGACCCAACCGTTGATTTTGCCGTGCTGGAATGTGCCCGAGGCGGTTTACTAAAAGCAGGACTTGCTTTTCAAAATTGCGATGTTAGTATTGTAACCAATGTAACTGCCGACCATCTGGGTTTGGGTGGTATAGATAGCCTGGAGCAGATGGCAAGGGCCAAAGCAGTAATACCTGAAACCACGTTTAACCATGGATTTGCCATTCTGAATGCGGAAGATGACCTGGTATATGATATGCGAAAAGGATTAACCTGCAATATTGCGTATTTCAGTATGGATGAGAACAATTCGCGTATAAAAAAACATTGTAAGAAAGGTGGCTATGCTGCCGTTTATGAAAACGGTTATGTATCTATTTTAAAAGGCACCTGGAAAATTCGGGTAATGAAAGTGAGTGAGATACCCATTACATACGGTGGCAAAGCTTTACATAATGTGATGAATACACTGCCTGCCATGCTGGCCGCGTATTTGTTCAAGGATATTACCATTGAAGATATACGTACGGCATTGAGCACGTTTGTGCCATCCCCCACGCAAACACCGGGTCGTTTGAACCTGTTCGAGTTCAAGCATTTTAAATTCCTAGTTGATTTTGCTCATAACCCCGCGGGACTCGAATTATTATGTGATTTTATTAAAAAGATAGATGGCAGCCCAAAAGTGGGCATTATCAGTGGTACAGGTGACAGGCGGGATGATGATATCAGGGAACTCGGCCGTATTTCGGGCCGGTCTTTTGATGAGATTATTATCCGCCAGGATAAACACCTCAGGGGCCGCAGTGCCGAAGAAATTGTAAATTTGCTGGTCGAGGGCATCAATGAAACCAAAACCCGGGATATTCCGATTGACATTATTTATAATGAAAAAGAAGCGATCCTGTTTGCGTATGAACATGCTAAACAGGGATCATTAATTACTATTATGTGTGATGTGGTGGCAGAAGCTTTAGACCTGATTAAAGCATTGAAGGAGAAGGAAGATCTGGCCTAATTAACATACGGATGGTTAAAAAATTTGGAACAATTGGGGTGCAACCCTATTTTTGCAGCCCATTCCGGTTTTTTAGGAACAAAATGGAACGGATTGCCTGATAGTATAATGGTAGTACGACTGTTTTTGGTACAGTTTGTCTTGGTTCGAATCCAGGTCGGGCAACGAAGGGAAAGATGAGAGTCTTTCCCTTTTTTATTTTTAGCTGGTCGAATTGGTTGTTGACCAGGTAACCTACAACGGCGGGAGCTACTAATATTTATCTCTAAATCGATCATTAATCTGTTTCAAAAAAATTTCATATAGCCCCGTCTCAATTTTTAAACCACTAAATTTTGGTAAAGTTAATTGCACCTTAGCTTTTAACAACTCTCTTTCCAGTTCTTCAGAAAGCTTCTTATTCACTTCAGCATTGGCACGCATTTGTAATAAAGATTTACTACAATAACCCGTTGGCGGAGTTAATTTGCAAGAGTGTGTTTAACTCTTCCAACAGATTTGTTGTGTATAAATTTGTTTAAGAACTGTAAAATTGTTAGCCCT
>JAYTOS010000261.1:0-1283 GCA_043747705.1 Bacteroidota bacterium | reverse complement strand
CAGGAAGAAAGGTTTTTATCCAACGAATATTCCATCAATCTTCCTGCCCGGTATAATTTAAAAAACAGGGTAAGGAAAAGCTGGATAAATATCATCAATCCGTTCAGGGGTTTGTTAGTGATTGGTAGCCCCGGCTCCGGTAAAAGCTGGTTTGTAATTCAGCATGTCATCAAACAGCATATTGAAAAAGGCTTTGCCATGTTTGTATATGATTTTAAATATGATGACCTATCCAGAATAGTTTACAACTGGTTGCAACAAAACAAACATAAATATTCCGTGCCGCCATCTTTCTATGTTATCAACTTTGATAATCTTTCTGTATCGCATCGCTGCAATCCTTTAGATCCAAATACAATGAATGATATTACCGATGCAACGGAATCGGCAAGAACAATCTTGTTGGGACTGAATAGAGAATGGATAAACAAGCAGGGAGATTTCTTTGTTGAATCACCTATCAACTTTGTTACAGCAATCATTTGGTTTTTGAAAAAATATGCTGATGGCAAATATTGTACACTGCCGCATGTTATTGAATTAATGCTGGCTGATTATGACGAACTGTTCCCGATACTCAATACTCAGCCAGAAATTGAAGTGCTGGTAAATCCATTTATCACCGCTTATCAAAACGATGCTATGGAGCAATTAGAAGGCCAGGTAGCCTCTGCAAAAATTGGTATGGCCCGATTGGCTTCACCGCAGTTATATTGGGTGCTATCAGGCAATGATTTCACATTAGACATCAACAACCCAACGCATCCGAAAATTGTTTGCGTTGGTAACAACCCTGAAAAGCAACAAATTTACGGCGCAGTTTTATCATTGTATATTTCCAGATTGGTAAGGCAGGTAAATAAAAAGGGAATGCTGAAATGCAGTTTGGTATTTGATGAATTTCCTACCATCTATTTTAATAACATGGACAGCCTTATCGCTACTGCAAGAAGTAATAAAGTTGCCACCACATTAGCCATGCAGGATTTTAGCCAATTGAAAAAGGATTACGGTAAAGAACAAGCCGATGTTATAGTAAACATTACAGGGAACATCATCAGCGGCCAGGTAATGGGAGAAACTTCCAAACTATTATCGGAACGTTTCGGAAAAATAATGCAGGACAGGCAGAGTGTTTCCGTAAACCGAACCGATACCTCCATCAGCCACTCCAAGCAACTGGACAGTGCCATTCCAGCTTCCAAAATTGCAGCTCTTTCTTCCGGCGAATTTGTTGGCCTTGTTGCTGATAACCCAGATGAAAAAATTAAGTTGAAGATGTT
>JAYTOS010000260.1:0-5089 GCA_043747705.1 Bacteroidota bacterium | reverse complement strand
GATTTCTTTTCTACAATACCCGATAAAGCGCGTTTGAATTTGGTATCAGTAGAAGCATGCATGCGCTTCTGTACTTCTTCCAGCAATTCATCAACAGTTAACTTGCTCAGGTCAACAATATTTGAAGTTGGTTCGCTAATCACTTCCTCTTCGTTCTCAGCAGCATCTTCTGTTTCACCTGCTTTCTTTTTCTTATCAGATTTATTACTTAATGGCTGGCTCAGTTTAGAACCATCACGGTACAATGCATTTGCTTTCAATCCCAGCTTCCAGCTCAGCAAATAACAATCAGCAATTTCTTCAATGGATGCTTCATGCGGAAGGTTAATGGTTTTAGAAATGGCGCCGCTCAGGAAAGGCTGGCAGGCTGCCATCATGCGGATATGCCCATAAGCATGAATATACCTCTCGCCTTTTTTACCACATTTATTAGCGCAATCAAATACCGGCAAATGTTCGTCTTTCAGGTAAGGTGCGCCTTCAATGGTCATGGTTCCGCACACATAATCATTGGCAGCATCAATCTGTTCTTCAGTAAATCCGAGTTCTTCCAGCAGGTTAAAGTTCCAGTCGGCATATTGCGTTTCTGTAAAACCTAAACGCTGCATGCACTCATCGCCCAATGTAAAACGGTTAAAAATAAAACCGATCTCGAAAGCCGATTTAGCGGCACCATTCAATTTTTCAATTTCCTGGTCTGTAAATCCTTTTTCTTTTAAGGAAGCAGGATTAACAAAAGGAGATCCCTCAAAACTCGCTGCACCTACTGCATATTTTTCAATGGCTTCTGCTTCCTTTGGATTATAGCCAAGGTTCCTCAATGCCTGTGGAACAGACTGGTTGATGATCTTGAAATAGCCGCCACCACTTAATTTTTTAAATTTCACCAAAGCAAAATCAGGTTCAACGCCGGTCGTATCGCAATCCATTACCAGACCAATTGTTCCGGTGGGTGCGATTACGGTGGTTTGCGCATTGCGGTAACCGTTTTTCTCACCTAACTGAACCGCTTCATCCCATGCTTTGGTAGCTGCTTTCAAAAGCACATCTGGACAATATTGCGCTTTGATACCTTGTGGTTTGATTTCGATTCCTACATACGCATCTTCTGCATCATAAGCGGCGGCACGGTGGTTGCGCATAACGCGGAGCATATCTTCTTTATTCTCTTCATATCTGTCAAATGCCCCGAGGAAGCCGGCCATTTCTGCCGATGTTTTGTAAGATACGCCGGTCATTATAGCCGAAATAGCTCCTGCAATACCGCGGGCTTCTTCACTGTCGTAAGGGATACCGCTAACCATCAACATAGAACCGAGGTTGGCAAAACCCAAACCCAATGTCCTGTAATCATAAGATAACTGGGCCACTTCTTTTGATGGGAACTGCGCCATTAACACAGATATTTCCAATACAGTGGTCCATAAACGGGTGGTATATTCAAAGCCGTCTACATCAAAAACATTATTTTCTTCCGTATGAAATTTACGCAGGTTAATAGAAGCCAGATTACAGGCTGTATTATCCAGGAACATATATTCTGAACATGGATTGGATGCATTGATACGGCCACCTTTAGGGCAGGTATGCCATTCATTGATGGTAGTATCATATTGCGTTCCGGGGTCGGCACAACGCCATGCTGCGTAAGAAATTTTCTCCCATACTTCACGGGCGGGGATCTTGCTCATAACCCTGCCATCGGTTCTTGCTTTCAGTTCCCAATCACCATCTTCTTCCAATACTTTGAAAAACGAGTTGGGTATACGTACCGAGTTATTAGAATTCTGTCCTGAAACGGTTGCATAGGCTTCGCCTTCATAGCTGTTATCATAACCGGCAGCTACCAGGGCCGCTACTTTTTTCTCTTCGCCAACTTTCCAGTTGATGAATTCCATGATTTCGGGGTGATCCAGATCCAAGCAAACCATTTTGGCTGCCCTGCGGGTAGTTCCGCCACTTTTGATGGCACCTGCTGCCCGATCGCCTATTTTCAGGAAGCTCATTAATCCGCTGGATGTTCCGCCGCCGGATAATTTTTCGCCACCTCCACGAATTTGTGAGAAGTTGGTACCCACGCCCGAACCATATTTGAAAATACGTGCCTCACGGGTCCAGAGATCCATGATACCGCCATCATTTACCAAGTCATCAGTTACGCTTAAGATAAAGCAGGCATGCGGCTGCGGACGTTCATATGCGTTGGTTGATTTTTTTAATTTACTGTCTTTCGGGTCTACAAAATAATGGCCCTGTGGCTTGCCCGTAATACCGTAACTTTCATGTAACCCGGTATTAAACCATTGTGGCGAGTTAGGTACACAGGCCTGGTTAATGATGCTGTACACCAGCTCATCATAAAATACAACTGCATCTTTTTCGGAAGCGAAATACCCATAACGCTCGCCCCATACGCGCCAGCAATTGGCCATACGGTGTGCTACCTGCTTAACGCTTGTTTCCCTGCCGATTGATCCATCCGGTTGCGGCACCCCTGCTTTACGAAAATACTTCTGGGCAAGGATATCAGTAGCAATCTGGCTCCATTGTTTCGGGACCTCCACATTGTTCATTTCAAATACTTTTTCCCCATTGGGGTTCTTGATCACGCTGTCGCGGTAATCGTATTCAAACATGTCAAAAGGACTAACGCCATCTTTGGTGAAGCGGCGGCCGAATTGTAAGCCTTTGGTAGAGCGCGGGTTAGACATATGGTGGGTGCAGTTTAACGGGTTATTTTTAAAAGCCCACGCATTAACGAATTGTTAAGCGGTTGACGAAAATATCCTTCCATTTTCAGAAATCAAGGTTGGAAATATCAACACATTGTGGATAAGGAATGGGGATTATTTCGGACCTCAAATCCCCATTGATTTTGCGGGAATATTAACAGCTGTAGAAAGATTTTTTGAAATAAATGAGGGTGGAATCAGTTATTTTCCGTAAAAGAGTAAGGTTTGAAAATCTGTGAATTTTACAACAAACTGGGGTATAGAGGCAGGTATCAAATCGTAAATAAAAACATATCTTACAGCCCTATAATAAGAAACAACTGGCCAATAAGCACCTTAAACAAAAACTTTTCCGCATTTTTGCAAGCGTACTTATCTATTACTGAATGAAGCAGGCTTTATATAACCAGTTTATTGAGAGAAAAAAATCAGGCAAAAAATCATTTGCTGTTTTGATTGACCCTGATAAGGTTGACAATGAAAAAATTGATCAGTTACTTATGCTGTCAACCGAAGCTAAAGTAGATTATTTTTTTGTTGGCGGAAGCCTCGTTATTTCAAGTCACCTGGATGAATGTATCCAGCAGATCAAATCATCTTCCAATATTCCTGTATTATTGTTCCCCGGCTCACCTTCGCAGGTGAGTAAATATGCGGATGCTTTATTGTACCTCTCGTTGATATCGGGCCGTAATCCCGAGTTACTCATTGGTCAGCATGTGATCAGTGCTCCTTTCGTTAAAAAAAGCGGTTTAGAAATTATGCCTACCGGTTATATGGTGATTGATGGCGGGGCCCCTACCACAGTATCTTATATTTCGAATGCAACGCCCATTCCTGCCGATAAAAATGAAATTGCGATGTGTACCGCAATGGCTGGCGAGATGCTCGGCATGAAGCTTATTTACATGGATGCGGGCAGTGGTGCCAAAAGAGCGATTACAGAAAATATGATCGAAAAAGTGGCTAGGCATATTGAGATTCCTCTCATTATCGGTGGGGGTATTACCGAACCCGAAAAAGCCTACCTTAACTGTAAAGCCGGTGCAGATGTAATCGTGGTCGGGAATGCCATTGAAAAAGATGCATCACTGATCAAAGAAATCAGCAATGCGGTACATAGTGTTCCGGTGAATGCGTGAATGGTGAGTAGTGAATGTTGAGTGAGCTTATATACTTGTAGAATAAAAAAAGTGAGAGGTCAAATGTGAAAAAAAATTTCACATTTGACCTCTCACTTTTTCACGCCCATCACTCACTACTCACCATTCACGACTCACGATCTATCTCAGCGTAGAAGTATCCACCCGAGACGGTGTTTCCTTTCCACTAATAATTTCTTTTGAACTTAAGGCAATGGCTTTGATGATCATGGCCATATTGTTCATATCCAGGGTGCTTATCTCATCACTTACTTTGTGGTAATTAGGTTCGCTATCCATTTTTGACGTGGAGATGGTATGGGCAGGAACACCAAGTCTGGCAAGGGTTGCATTATCAGACCGATAAAAAAGATTTTGTGTTGTGTAAGGATCGGGATAGAAATTAAAACCGGTTCCTTCGAGGTTACCTTGTAATAGTTTTCCCATATCGGTTTTTTCATAACCTGTAATGTAAGCTGAGTTTTTACCCCATTTGCTTTCGGTGCCGATCATTTCAATATTGAACATGGCTTTTACATCATCAGGGTTGTATTGACGGGAAAAATAAGTGGCACCATACCCGCCAATTTCCTCTGCGGTAAATGCCACAAAGATTAAGGTACGTTCATTATTATTCAACGCTTTGAAATACCTGGCAAGCATGATAACGGCTGTAGTGCCTGCTGCATCATCATTTGCCCCGTTGAAAATAGAATCTGCCTGCACATTGCCATCCTTGTCTTTTACTGCCCTGATACCCAGGTGGTCATAGTGCCCGGAGAAGATCACGTATTCATTTTTTTTACTTTTACCAGGTATCACACCGGCAACATTGGCTAATTTTTGTTCTGAGAATTCGTGTTTTGCTTCAACAGTAAACGTTTTGGGTGTTTGCGCAGCTAATACAAATACAATACTTTTTTCAGATTTATATAGCTGTGATTTTGCCCTTGTGAGACCAATAAAAGTCTTTGCAAAACTGGTATCAACCAATACCAGGTAATTCTTGTTTCCATTAATGTATTTGCGTGCTTCCGTATTCAGGTTGGCACCTGCCGCAATGGTTACTTTCTCATATCCTGATTGTTCGTTGATTTTCAGGTTCTCTTTAGATGTTACCACAACCACATCTCTTGTATCAACTGGAATCCCGTCGAAATTGCAGAAGGCGCTGATGAATTTTGGCCTTACCATAGCAAAAGACTGTAGATAACT